>NZ_JBITFB010000004.1:246376-262208 GCF_044455625.1 Kitasatospora sp. NPDC051164
GGGGGCGCCCGCCACCCTGGGTGTGCGCACCCCCCCCCCGGGCCCCCGGCGGGGGTGCCGGCCGGGGCCGCCCCCCGGGCGGGGGGGGGGGGGGTCCGCGGGCCCCCCCCCTTCCGTGTGCGTGCGCCGAGCCGCGGCTTCCGTGCCTGCGTGCGCTCAGCAGCAGTCCTGGACCACCAGCCCGGCGGGCAGTTGGTCCCCGCCGAAGACCGCGACCGTCGCCGGGTCCCCGCCGAGCGCGGCCACCGCGAGCAGCAGCGCCCCGGCCGTCCAGGTGGTGCGCTCCTCCGGCCAGATCGCGTCGTCCTCGAACACGTACCCGGTCCAGTACGAGCCGTCCTCGTGCCGCAGGTGCTGCTGGATCCAGCGCAGGATGTCCACCGCGCGGTCGGACTGCCCGATCGCCCAGAGCGCGAGGGCCAGTTCGGCGCTCTCGCCGCCGGTCACCCAGGGGCGGTCGCTGACGCAGCGCACGCCGAGGCCGGGGACGACGAAGCGCTCCCAGTCCCGCTCGATCCGGGCCAGCGCCGCGTCGCCGCGCAGGCCGGTGCCGAGCACCGGGTAGTACCAGTCCATCGAGTAGCGGCCCTTGTCCAGGAACCGCTCGGGGTGATGGGCGATGGCGTGCCGCAGCCGGCCGGCCGCGAGCTCCCAGTCGGGCTGCGGCTCCTCCAGGTAGTCGGCGATGGCCAGGCCGCAGCGCAGCGCGTGCAGGATGCTGGACGAGCCGGTGAGCAGCGCCTCGTCGGTGGCGGTGCCGTCGTCGTCGACCCGCCAGGCGATCGGGCCGCCGGGCAGCCGCAGCGAGACGATGAAGTCCAGGGCGCGCCGGACGACCGGCCAGATCCACTCCAGGAAGGCGTCGTCGCCGCTGCTGAGGTGGTGGTGCCAGACCCCGACCGCCACGTAGGCGCAGAAGTTGCTCTCCTTGGCCCGGTCGGTGACCACGCCGTCGGTGTAGGCGGCGTACCAGGAGCCGTCCGGGTTCTGGCTGGCGGCGAGCCAGCGGTAGGCGGCCTCGGCGGCGGCGTGCTCGCCGGCCGTGTCGAGGGCCATCGCGGCCTCGGTGTGGTCCCAGGGGTCCAGGTGGTGGCCGGCGAACCACGGTATGGCGCCGTCGGGGCGCTGCTCGGCGAGGATGCTGCGCACGGTGTCGGCGGCCTGCTCGGCGTCGAGCACCCCGTCCAGGAGCAGCACCTCGGGGACGGCGGCGGTCACGCCGCGCCGCCCGGGGTGCGGTTGGGCTTGGAGGCGTAAGCGACGAAGCTCTTGCCGATGACCGGGTTGAGCGCCCGCTCGGCGGCCTTGGTGAGGCTGCTGATGACCGGGGTGCCGACGATGTCCCAGACCAGCAGCTGGTGGTAGGCCTTGACCGGCAGCGCCTTGTCGTTGTTCACGCCGACCGCGCACTTGATCCACCAGTACGGCGAGTGCAGCGCGTGCGCGTGGTGGGTGCCGTACGGCTCCAGGCCGGCGTCCTTGAGCTTGCCGAGCAGCTCGTCGCCCCGGTAGATGCGGATGTGGCCGCCCTCGACCTCGTGGTACTCGTCGGACAGCGCCCAGCAGATCTTCTCGGGCAGCCAGCGCGGCACCGTGACGGCGAGCAGGCCGCCCGGCTTGAGGACGCGGAACATCTCGTTGAGCACGCCCTTGTCGTCGGGGATGTGCTCCATCACCTCGGAGATGATGATCTTGTCGAAGTACTCGTCCTCGAACGGCAGCGCCAGCGCGTTGCCCTCCATCGCGACCGCCGACGCGCCCTCGGGAGCCTCACCGGCCTGCTCCATCGCCGCGAACCACTTCGTGACCTCGGCGATCTCCTCGGTGTTCTGGTCGAGGGCGATCACATTGGCGCCGCGGCGGTAGCACTCGAACGCGTGCCGGCCCCCGCCGCAGCCCAGGTCGAGCACCCGGTCGCCGGGGGCGAGCGGGAAGCGCGAGAAATCGACGGTCAGCACTGCAGGACTCCCATTCCTATTGCTACCAAGCGTTCTTGACGCTTCGTCATGCTTCATCACGCTCGAGCGGGCGACGCGCGCACCGCCTCGGGGCGGCGGCCCGGCTGGGTATCGGGCGGCCGCGCACCGCCGGGCTGGGCCAGGTACCGCCGAGCTAGGCCACGTACCGCCAGCCGGGCCCGGAGCGGGCCCGGGCGCCGACACCGGTGGCGATCGCCGCGCGGTAGGCCTCGGCGGTCAGCTCGGCGGCCCGCTCCCAGGTGAACCGGGCCAGCACCCGCTCGCGACCGGCCGCGCCCAACTCGGCGCGCAGCTCCGGGTCGTCCAGCAGTCGGCCGAGCGCGGCGGCCAGCGAGTCCGCCTCGCCCGGCGGCACGGCCAGGCAGGTCTCCCCGTCCGGTCCGGCGACCTCGGGGATCGCCCCGCCCGTGGTGGCGACCAGCGGGGTGCCGGTGGCCATCGCCTCGGCGGCGGGCAGCGAGAAGCCCTCGTACAGCGACGGGACGCAGGCCACCTCGGCCGAGCGGTACAGGTCGACCAGCTCGCCGTCGGTCAGGCCGCTGCGGAACTCGATGCACTCCTCCAGCCCGAAGCGGCGCACCGCCTCGGCCACCGGCCCGTCCTCCTTCTGCGGCTTGCCGACGACCACCAGGTGGGCGTCCCGCTCGGTACGGACCTTGGCGAGCGCCTCGACCAGGAAGACCAGGCCCTTCAGCGGCACGTCGGCGCTGGAGGTGGTGACGATCCGGCCGGGCACCCGCTCGACCGCGTCCGAGGGCGACCAGAGCCGGGTGTCGGCGCCGATCGGCACCACCGAGATCGCGCCGGGCGCGGCGCCCAGGTGCTCGGCGATCTCGCGCTGCGAGGTGCCGGAGACGGTGATCACGCGGTCCAGCCGGGCGGCGACCCGGCGCTGCATCCGGGTAAAGGCGTACCAGCGGCGCAGCGACAGCCGCTTGAGCCGGGTGCCGGCCGCGTCCAGCTCCAGCTGTCGGTCCACGGTGATCGGGTGGTGGATCGTGGTGACCAGCGGGAAGCCGTACCGGGCCAGGCCCAGCAGGCCGTAGCCGAGGGTCTGGTTGTCGTGCACCACGTCGTAGCGGCCCTTGTGGGCGGCCAGGTACCGGCGGGCGCGCAGCGAGAAGGTCAGCGGCTCAGGGAAGCCGCCGGTGCGCATGGTGGCGAACTCCAGGGCGTCCACCGGGCCGCGGAACTCGCCGCGGGCGGGGGTGCGGAACGGGTCGTCGGCCCGGTAGAGGTCCAGGCTGGGCAGCTCCACCAGACGCACCGAACCAGGGCCCTCGACCTCGTCCAGCACCGGGTAGGGCTGGGCGCCGATCACGTCCACGTGGTGGCCGAGCCTGGCCAGCTCACGGGAGAGGTGCCGTACGTACACGCCCTGACCGCCGCAGAAGGGGTCCCCGCGGTACGACAGCAGGGCAATCCGCAGCGGCTGCGCGGTCATCCTGGGCCCTCATCTCTAGCTGCTATCTGTGCTGCCGGTCGCTAAAGTAGATCAGGTTTCAGTGGCTGGGGAACTCGTCGTCGACCACGTGAACAATGAGAGACCTCGAAGATACCGGCCCGTAGCTTTTCCTCAGGAGCCAGGGCTGGTGATTCCCGCCACGCCGACGCCCGCCGAACCCTGCCGACGACCCTGTCGGCGCCCTCTGCCGAACTCTTGCCGACCAGTGGAGCACACCGCCACTCTCGCCCGCCCGGGAGCACCCTTGCCGCCGTCGACCGAGCACCTCACCCCGAGCCCCGTGGCGCCCCGGCCCGGTGAGCTGCCGCTGACCACCCGGCAGGCCGAGCGCCGCCGGCGGATCCTGCGAGCCGCCACCGCGCTGGCCGCCCGCGGCGGGTACGAGGCCGTGCAGATGCGGGAGGTCGCGGAGAGCGCCCAGGTCGCGCTGGGCACGCTGTACCGGTACTTCCCGTCCAAGGTGCACCTGCTGGTCGCGGTGATGCTGGAGCAGCTGCAAGGCCTGCACGAACACATCCGGCGGCACCCGCCGCTCGAGGCGGAGCCCGCCCTGCGGGTCGCCGACACCCTCACCCGGGCCTTCCACGCGTTGCAGCGCGAGCCGCTGCTCGCCGAGGCGATGGTCCGGGCCCTGTCCTTCGCGGACCGCTCGGTCGGCGCCGAGGTGGACCAGGTCAGCGTGGCCACCGGACAGCTCATCCTGGACGCCATCGGCCAGTCCGGCCCGCCCAGCGAGAGCCAGCGCGCGGCGGTGCGGGTGATCGAGCACACCTGGCACTCGGCGCTCGTCGCCTGGCTCTCCGGGCGTGCCTCGATCGCCGAGGTCCGGGCCGACCTGCACACCGCGGCCCGGCTGCTCACTCTCCCGTGAACAGTCCCTGACCGCCCTGGGATCGCCCTTCGATCGCCCGGCCGTGAACGGCCCCCGACTGGAACCTGTTCCTGCCACGGAGGGGACACCCGGCGCGGCCCGGCGGCTAGAGTCGACGGGCAGCACAACTCCATCCCGCTCCTCCCCCGGGGAAAGCCGGTGCGAATCCGGCGCTGACCCCGCAACCGTGAGCCCGGTCCCCCTTGGTCACCGGACGAGTCGGAGCGCCCGGGGCGGGGCGAGCGGCCGGCCCGGACGCACGCGCCCGGCACCGTCGAGGACTACGGAACGGCCCCCGCCAGGGCCACCACCGCTCACCGAAAGGCACACCAGCACCATGCTCACCGCCGCCCGCCTGGGCGCCGCCGCCCTGTCCGCCGCGCTCCTCGCCGGCGTCGCCGCCGGACCGGCCCTGGCCGACAGCCCCTCGCCGACCCCGGCCGCCGTCCCCGACGGCCTGTACGGGAAGAGCGACCCGACGTACGACGGTGTGTGGCGGCAGTCGCTGGCGCTCACCGCGCTGACCGCGGCCAAGGTCACCCCGGCCGACTCGGCGGTCGGCTGGCTCACCGGCCAGCAGTGCGAGGACGGCGGCTGGCCCTCCTACCGCGCGGCCGGCGCGGCCTGCGACCCCAAGACCGAGGACAGCAACGCCACCGCCGTCGCCATCCAGGCCCTCGTCGCCCTCGGCGGACACCAGCCGGCCGTCGACAAGGGCGTCGCCTGGCTCAAGGCCAACCAGAACGCCGACGGGAGCTGGGCCTACAACCCGGGCAGCCCCGGCGACGCCAACTCCACCGGACTCGCCGTCAACGCGCTGTTCGCCGCCCGGACCGACCCGGCGAGCGTCGCCAAGCCCGGCTCCGGTGCGGGAAAGAACGCGTTCGACGGCCTCGCCGCCTTCCAGCTCGGCTGCAGCGCCCCCGCCGACCAGCGCGGCGCCTTCGCCTACCAGCCGGACGCCGCCACCGGCGCCCTCGCCCCCAACGCCCTGGCCAGCGGCCAGGCCTCCCTCGCCGCCGCGGGCGGACACCTGCCGGTCGCCGGCTCGGTGCGCGCCGACACCGAGCCCAAGCCCCTCGCCTGCTCCGACGGCTCCGCGCCCGCCACCGTCCCGCACGCCGAGTCGGGCGAGGCCGCCGGCGCCTACCTCTCCGCCCAGCTCACGGCCGGCGGCAACCACCTCACCCTCACCACCCCGGGCGCCGCCCCGACCCCCGACTACACCGCGACCGCCTGGGCCGCCCTCGCCCTCATCCAGAGCGGCCACCCCGACCAGGCCTCCGACGCCGCCGACTGGCTCGAGCAGCAGGAAGCCACCTGGACCAAGAACGGCACCGACGCCGGCGCCACCGCCACCCTCCTCCTGGTCGCCCAGGCCGACCACCGCGCGACCTCCGACCTCACCGGCAAGCTCACCGCCCTCGGCCCCGCCCCCAAGGCCACCGCCGCCACCTCGGACGAGGCCACCCCGGCGAAGAAGAAGCACGACGGCATCGGTCAGTACTGGGTCATCGGCGTCGGCCTCCTCATCGGCCTCGGCGGCGGCCTCCTCCTCAGCCTCCAGCGCAAGCGCAACCCGAACCTCTGATGCGCCGCGCACCCCGCCGCCGCGCCGTCCGCCCCGCCGTCCGCGCCGCCCCTCCATCCGGGCGGGGCCTCGCCGCGCTGCTGCTGCCGCTGGTCGGGGCGCTGCCGGTGTTCGCCGGTGCCGCGCCCGCGGAGGCGGCGGGGTACCGGTACTGGTCGTTCTGGCGCGGCGCCGAGGGCGGAGGCTGGGCGTACCAGCAGCAGGGCCCGGCGATCGCGGTGCCGCCGGACGCGGCCGTGGACGGGTGGCGGTTCGCGGTGAGTCCGGACGGCGGGCAGGACGCCGCGAAGCCGCGCACGGCCGGGAGCTTCGCGGACATCTGTGCGCAGACGCCCGCGCAGGAGGGGCGCAAGCGGGTGGCCGTCGTGCTGGACTTCGGGACCGCCGAGGACGTCGGATCACCTGCTGGATCGGCCACCGGATCAGCTGCCGGATCGGTGCCCGAGCCGCGCACGGTGTGCGCCAGTGTCGCGCCGCGCGCCACCTCCGCCGAAGTGCTGGCGGCCGTCGCTCCGCCGCTGCGGTACGACACCAACGGCCTGCTGTGCGCCATCGCCGGGTACCCGACGGCGGGCTGCGCCGACCAGGTCGGCGCGGCGGGCGCCGCGCAGCCGGGCAGCGGCGGCACGTCCGCCGGCCACCGCGGCGCCAGTGGCGGCGACAGCGACAGCGGCCCGGACATCGGGCTGATCGCCGGTGGCGTGCTGGTCGCCGGCCTCGTCGGCGACGCCGTCCGGCAGGCGCGCCGCCGCCGTCAGTCCTGACCCGAGCCACCCCGCCAGGAAGACCGCACCCCTCCAGGAAGTCCCCGTGAGCAGCACCCCCCGCAGCACCCGACCGCCCACCGGCCCCCGCCAACTGCACCCCGGGGCCTGGTGGTTGTGGGCGCTCGGACTGGGCGCGGCGGCGACCCGCACCACCAACCCGGCGATCCTGCTGCTGCTCGCCACCGTCGCCGGGTACGTGGTCGCGGCCCGGCGCGGCGACGCGCCCTGGTCGCGGTCGTACGGGGCCTTCCTGCGGCTGGGCCTGCTGGTGCTCGGCATCCGGCTGGTGTTCGCCGTCTTCCTCGGCTCGCCGATCCCCGGCACCCATGTGCTGTTCACGCTGCCCGAAGTGCCGCTTCCCACCTGGGCGCAGGGTGTGCGGATCGGCGGCCCGGTGACCGTCGAGGGCCTGCTCGCGGCGCTGTACGACGGGCTGCGCCTGGCCACCCTGCTGGTCTGCGTCGGCGCCGCCAACTCCCTGGCCAGCCCAGCCCGGCTGCTGCGCACCCTGCCCGGCGCGCTCTACGAGGCGGGCGTGGCGGTGGTGGTGGCGATGACCTTCGCGCCGAACCTGGTCGCGGACGTCCGCCGGCTGCGCGCCGCGCGGCGGCTGCGCGGCCGTACGGACCGGGGCGTCGCGGCCGTGCTGAGTGTCGGACTGCCGGTGCTGGAGGGCGCGTTGGAGCGGTCCGTCGCGCTGGCCGCCGCGATGGACACCCGGGGGTTCGGCCGCACCGCCGACGTCCCGCGCCGGCTCGCCCGGACCACGGCGGCGCTCACCCTGGCCGGGCTGCTCGGGGTCTGCCTGGCCGCGTACGGGCTGCTGACCGCCGGAGGTGCCGGCTGGGCGCTGCCCGTGCTGCTGCTCGGCCTGGCCGCCGCCTTCGCCGGGCTGCTGCTCGGCAGCCGACGATCCGTCAGAACCCGTTACCGGCCGGACCCTTGGGCGCTGCCCGAGTGGCTGACCGCCGGTTCGGGCGCCGCCGTGGCCGCCCTCACCACCTACCTGGCCGCGCATGACCCCGTCGCCTTCGCCCCCATCGTCGTCCCGCCGACCGTTCCCCCACTGCCGCTGGCCGCCGTCCTGGCCGTCCTGCTCGGCCTGGTGCCGGCGTTTGCCGCCCCGACCCCGCCCCGGAGGGCATCGTGATCACCTTCGAGCAGGTCTCCGTCCGGTACGAGGACTCCGCCGCGCCCGCCCTGGACGGCGTCGACCTCACCGTCCCCGAGGGTGAACTCTGCCTGCTGGTGGGCCCGTCGGGCTCCGGCAAGTCGACCCTGCTGGGGACGGTCAGCGGCCTGGTGCCGCACTTCACCGGCGGTGTCCTGCACGGCCGGGTCACCGTCGGCGGCCGGGACACCCGCGAGCACCGGCCGCGCGAACTCGCCGACCTGGTCGGCACGGTGGGACAGGACCCGCTGGCGCACTTCGTCACCGACACCGTGGAGGACGAACTCGCCTACGGCATGGAGTCGTTGGGCCTGCCGGGCGACGTGATGCGCCGACGGGTCGAGGAGACCCTCGACCTGCTCGGCCTCGCCGACCTGCGCGACCGCGCGCTGGGCTCCCTCTCCGGCGGCCAGCAGCAGCGCGTCGCGATCGGCTCCGTACTCACCGTGCACCCGCGGGTGCTGGTCCTGGACGAGCCCACCTCGGCCCTCGACCCGGGCGCGGCCGAGGAAGTCCTGGCCGTCCTACAACGGCTGGTCCACGACCTCGGCACCACCGTCCTGATGGCCGAACACCGGCTGGAGCGGGTCGTCCAGTACGCCGACCAGGTACTGCTGCTGACCCCGGGCGCGCCCCCGGTCCTGGGCGAGCCCGCCGAGGTGATGGCGCACTCGCCGGTGCACCCGCCCGTCGTCGGCCTCGGCCGGCTCGCCGGCTGGCGCCCCCTGCCGTTGTCGGTGCGCGACGCACGGCGCAAGGCGGCGACGCTGCGGGAGCGCCTCGACGGCCGCGCGCCGTCCGCTGCCGGTGTCACCACCGGCTCCCCCCTTGCCGTTTCGGACCGTCTCGCCGTGCGACGCGGCCCCGTCCAGGCCCTGCGCGGCGTGGACCTCTCCCTCCACCCCGGCGAGATCACCGCCCTGATGGGCCGCAACGGCGCCGGCAAGTCCACCCTGCTGGGCGCCCTGGTCGGCCTGCACGCCCCCGCCTCCGGCAGCGTCCGGGTCGGCGGCCGCACCCCGCACCGCACCCGGCCCGCCGAACTGATCCGCCAGGTCGGCCTCGTCCCGCAGGACCCGCGCGACCTGCTGTACGGCGAGTCGGTCGCCGCCGAGTGCGCGGCGGCCGACGCCGACGCGGGCACCGAGCCCGGCACCTGCCGCGCCCTCGTCGAGCGCCTGCTGCCCGGCATCGCCGACGCCGCCCACCCGCGCGACCTCTCCGAGGGCCAGCGGCTCACCCTCGCCCTCGCCGTCGTCCTCACCGCCCGACCCCCGCTGCTGCTCCTGGACGAGCCGACCCGCGGCCTCGACTACGCCGCCAAGGCCCGGCTGGTGGAGATCCTGCGCGGCCTCGCCGTCGAGGGCCACGCGGTCCTGCTGGCCACGCACGACGTCGAACTGGCCGCCGAACTCGCCCACCGCACGGTGATCCTGGCCGAGGGCGAGATCGTCGCCGACGGGCCGACGGCGGAGGTCGTGGTCTCCTCCCCCGCCTTCGCCCCGCAGGTCGCCAAGGTGCTGGCGCCGGGGCCGTGGCTCACCGTGGGGCAGGTCGCGGCGGCGATCGACGCGGAGGCGATCGGCGCATGAACCGTCCGGCCCCCGATCGGCGCATGAACCGTCCGGCCTCCGAGCGGCGCATGAACCGTCCGGTCCCTCTCGGCCGCCGGTCCGTCGCGGCACTGTCGTTGACCTCGCTGGTCGGCGTCGCCGCCTTCGGCTGGCCGCTGCTCGCCTCCACCAAATCGGCGCTGGTCGGCCACTCCACCGACGCGCCATGGCTGTTCGCGCTGCTCCTGCCCCTGCTGCTCGCCGTCGTCATCGCGCAGATCTCCGAGGGTCGCTCGGCGGGTGGCGGCGCGCCCGGGCTGGACGCCAAGTCCGTCGCGCTGCTCGGCGTCCTGGCCGCGGCGGGCGCGGCCCTGCGCCCGCTCGGCGCGGGCACGGCCGGGCTGGAGCCGATGTTCTTCCTGATGGTGCTCTCCGGGCGGGTGCTCGGCCCCGGATTCGGCTTCGTCCTGGGCTCGTTGTCGATGTTCGCCTCCGCGCTGCTGACGGGCGGGGTCGGGCCGTGGCTGCCGTTCCAGATGCTGGCGATGGGCTGGGTCTGCCTCGGCGCGGGGCTGCTGCCGGGCGCCGCTTCGTTGCGCGGCCGCCGCGAACTGCTGCTGCTCGCCGGGTACGGGGCGGTGTCGGCCGTGCTGTACGGCACCATCATGAACCTGCAGGGCTGGCCGTACATCGGCGGCCTGGCCGGCTCCATCTCCTTCGTCCCGGGCGACTCTCTGCCCGCCAACCTGGTCCGCTTCGCCGCCTACTGCCTCACCACCTCGCTGGGTTGGGACCTGCCGCGCGCCGTGCTGACCGTCGTCCTGTGCCTCGCCCTCGGCACCCCGGTGCTGCGCGCCCTGCGCCGGGCGACCCGGCGGGCCGCCTTCGACGCGCCCGTCGCGTTCCGGCCACCGGAAGGGTGAACCGCCGCTCCCCTGGCGTGCCGTGCGCCCGTGATGCCCCCGTTCGTCCACGATCATCGCGAGCGTGATCCGAACCCTCGCCCGTACGACGACCATCGTCGCGACGACCCTCACCCTCGCCGCCGCCCTCGCCTCCCCCGCCGCGGCCGTCACCTTCATCGGCCGCGACGTCCCCACCACCGCCACCATCGCGCCCGGCCGGACCGGCGCCGTGCCGTGGACGTACCAGAACACCGGCGGCGCGGGGCTGCTCCCGCCCTCCGGCATGACCGCCGTCTTCACGGCCCCGGGGAACACCACCTTCCCGGCGCAGTCCACCGTCCCCACGCAGTACAGCAGCGACGGGTCCTCGTGGGCCTACAACAACGTCGGCCTGCGGGGATGCGCGCCGAGCAACGGCAACCGCACCCTCACCTGCGAGGGCTACGGCCTCAACGGCGGCAACAGCGGCTGGCCGTCCAACGGCTACTTCCGCTTCTCCCCACTGGTCACCGTCAACCCGTCCGCGCCGTCGGACACCACGCTCCCGCGCGGCAACGGCACCTTCCGCTACACCAACCCCGGCAGCACCACCGAGTACACCATCACCGACGGCACCCTCACCGTCGCCACCCCACCCCGGGTGACGACCGGCAAGTGCCTGGACGTCGGCAGCACCCGCTACAACGCCGACAACGTCCGGGTGTGGGACTGCCTCGACCACACCAACCAGCGCTTCGTCCTGGACGACGGGAGGGTGAAGGTCGCCGACACCGTCGGTACGGCGCAGGAGATGTGCCTCGACGCCGACTACACCGGTGTGAACGGCGACGTCGTCCGCATCTGGGCGTGCGAGTACAGCCAGGCCGCCGGCGCCAACCAGACCTGGCTGCTGCGTCGCGGCGCGCTCGTCCTGCAGCGGACGGTCGGCAGCGGCGAGGAGATGTGCGTCGACGTCGGGTCGTCCCGCACCAACGGCGACAACGTCTTCCTGTACGGCTGCGACGTCACCAACCCCAACCAGAGGTTCGTGGTGGACCGCGGCTCCATCGAGGTCCGCGACACGCTCTGAGTAGGGTGAACGCCTGTACGCCACCGCAGAACGGAGTCCCCCACGTGTCCGACGAGGAAGAGTCGCCCTGGACCGTCGCAGTCTGCCCGGTCACGCCCGAACTGGCCGAGCAGATCGCCGGGATGGTGGAACTCGATTGGGAGGACCCCGAGATCACCGAGAAGGCCATGGTGAGCGCCGGCTGGCGCTCGACCGGCGACTACCTCGGCGAGTTCAACGAGAAGGCGTACACGCCCGCCGGACACCTCGTGTACGGCGACGACCGCCTCGCCATGCCGTTCGCGTACGAGTACTGGATCCACCCCGACGGGGCGTGGACGGAGGACTTCTGGGCGGAGCAGCCCGGCTGGCGGAGCCTCGTCGACCCGCCGGCCGGTACGTTCGGCACCCAACTGGACGCCGTGGCCGAGCAGTTCACCGCACTGCTCGGCCCGCCCGACGAGGACGTGACACACGAAGGCTACCGCTGGCGATACCGGATCTGGCGCCGAGGAGGCAGCATCCTGGTCGTCGCGCCGGGCCTCGACGGCTTCTCCTACTCGCAGTTCGAGCACGCCTACGTCCAGATCCGCCCGCTACCGGCGGACGCACCGCTCCCGCCCGTCACCGAGCTGCCCGGCTTCCTGACCTGGTGAGCACCGGCCGCACCTCTGCCCGGCACTCGCGACGGGCCGCCCGCACATCCCGCCCCGCCCGGAGCACTCATGTCGGCGCGGCCCGTCCGCCGTCATCGGTGCCGCCGGAAACAGCCGGCACTTTCGCCAACCGCCCCGCCAGGATCGCCCCCACGCTGTGCGTGACCGTCTGCGGCAGGGGCGCGGCCAGAATCCCCGCCAGCGCTTCTCTCGTCCAGCCACCCGCGAGCAGCCCCTCCACCCGCGCGGCCTGGTCGGACAGCGGCTTCCCCGCCAACGCCATCCGGGGCTCCCGGCGCCCGAGGTCCAGCAGCAGGGCCATGCCGGCCGTCAACTTCTCGGAAGGACGGACGGAAGGTTCTTTCACGTCCTTGACCTTCGGCTCCTTGGAAGGGCTTCCCGCGTTCCCGCCGCCTGCCGCCCCAGCTCCAGCACCCCGGCGGCCGGGGGAACGGGAAGCGGCGGCACGGTGTGAACCGCCTTCCCCACCACCGGCTGCTCGTGGACCGAAACGTCCATCCGCACCTGCCCGGTGACGGGATCCCGCTGCGTCCGCCGGACGTAGTGCCCGGCCGCCTCCAGCTCCCGCAGCGCCCGGGCCACAGTCGCCCGCCCCTCCAGGCTCTTCGCCGCGAGCGTGCGAACGTCCTCCCGCGCCCCATCCGGCAGGCTGAGCAGATAGCCCAGGATGCCGCACGCCGCCCAACTCAGCGAGTGCTTACGGACGACGTGGCCGATGTCGAGGATCGTGTACCCGGGGGCATGCTTGGGGATACGATGAATCTGCATCTGGAGGGCTTTCTCCTAGTGCCATACCCCGGGGTGTTGGTAGCACCGCCGGGGCTTTCTCTTGCGCAGTGTTCACCGTATCGTCCTGACGGGACGTCAATCCTTGACTCCCGTCACCCATTCGGGCGGCGCACGCGCACACCACCCGGCGCGAACATCCAGAGCTCCAAGCCGACGCTCGGTCAGCCCGCGAGAGCGCCATCCAGATACCGCTGCACCGGCTCGAAGAGCCTGGTGGGCTGATGAGAACGGGCCCTCCTCCTGGGCCGTGCGCCTCATGACATGGTGGTGACCATGAGCAAGGACGCCCAGAGTGTCGGACGAAGGCGGGACTTCCGGCTCAAACCGCAATCAGCGTGCGGACAGCCTCGCTGATCTCGGGCAGGTCATCGGGCCGTGCCCACTGGTGGGCGTCGTGCTCGGTGAGGACGACCGGTTCGGTCTTCTCCACGGTGACCGCGAAGTTGAACTGGCGGGTCGTTCCGCCACGGCTGTTCTTGTAGTCGAAGTGCCCGAGGTAGCCGGTGACCTGGTCAATGACCAGGCCGGTCTCCTCCGTTGTCTCGCGATGGAGAGCTTCGAGAATGCGCTCCCCGGCTTCGACCTTTCCGGAGGGAATCTCCCACATCCCACCCATGAAGTCGTCGGGCTTGCGTCGCAGGAGGAGAGTCCGGCCCGCGTCATTGATGACGGCGGCGACCACCACGCCGGTGATGCCGTCGTCCCGAGCGGTACTGACGAGGCCGGTGAGGAAGTCGGAGGAGGTAGCGGACACCACAACTCCTTGTGGTGGACACTCAACTTGTCGGTCGGACGACGTAGTGGCCCGGCCCGGCCATCAGCTGATCCTGCTCACAATGCCAGTTCAGGAGCTTGATCGTGACTGTTAAGCACGCCCCCTCCGATCACCCGTTCGGGCGGCCCAAGCGCACACCCCTCAGTGCTCCCCGGGCGCGCACGCTGGGCGCGCGAGAGAGCGAGTACGTCACCATGACCAGCCGCCGCACCTTCGGCCGGATCAGCGACACCCTGCCCGATCTCGCCGGCGGCCTTCTCTCCATTGTCGCGCCCCTGGGGGATAACGGGGCACCGTCCAGGAGTTCAACTGCTCTGTGCCGGAAAGGGAGTTCCCCGCCTCGCTGAACAGGTCCTGGAGCCCTCCGCCGAGCGGCGTAGGGCCGGTGGGTCCTACGCCTGATCCTTGACTGGGCGGCACCGGCCTACCGTGATCCGCATGGAGATTCCCGAGCAGTACAAGTACGGCGTCATCCCGCACATCTTGGTCGACGGGGCCGCCGAGGCGATCGACTTCTACGGCGCCGCGTTCGGGGCGTCCGAGCTGTTCCGGCTCGAGGGTGAGGGCGGGCGGATCGTGCACGCCGAGATCAAGGTGCAGGGCGCCACGCTCATGCTCGGTGACGCGGAGGCCCCGTTCGCACCGCCCGGTGCCGGCGCACCGTCCGTCATCCTGCACGTCTACGTTCCGGACGTGGACGGGCTGACCGCCCGGGCCGTTGCGGCGGGCGCCGAACTCCTCACTCCCCCGGCCGACATGCCGTACGGTGCCCGGCAGTCGATGCTCCGCGACCCGTTCGGCCACGTGTGGATCTTCCTCACGCCTCTCGCGTGATTCCTGCTCAACCGCCAGTGCATCGGTCACCGGCGGCTGCGCAGCACCGTGAGCGCCGCCGCCGCGCACACCGCAGCCGGGAGCAGCATCGCTGCCGCGAGCGAGCCGCCACCGCTGACGGCGACACCACCGCCGACGGCGGCTCCGCCACCGACGAATGCGCCCGTCACCGCCACCCCCAGGGTCGCGCCGACCTGCCGTACGGCGTTGAGCAGGCCGCCCGCCGTACCCGCGCTGCCCTCGGGTGCGGTGGTGACGACGGCGGTGACCAGCGCGGGCAGCGCGAAGGAGACCCCGAATCCGGCCGCCAGCAGGCCCACGGCGAGCAGCCAGTACGGCGTGCCGAGCAGCACCGCCCCCGCGAACACCGCGCAGCCCGTCGACAGCAGTGCCAGCCCGCCGAGCACCCGCCGCCATGGGCCGACCTTGGCGACGATCCGTCCGGTGAGCAGCGGGTTGAAGCCCGGCGGCAGCGTCATCGGCAGGAACGCCACCCCGGCCAGCGTCGGCGACAGCCGCAGCTCCCCTTGCAGCAGTAGCGGCAGCACGAACAGCACGCCCAGCATGGCGAAGTTCACGGCCCCACCCGCGAGCAGCACCGCGCCCATGCCGCGTGCCCGCAGCACTTCGGCCGGGATGACGGGCGCCGGGCTGCGCCGCTCCCGCCGGACGAAGGCGATGCCGGCCGCCGCGGCGCCCGCCCCCGACCAGGCCGCGTGCGACCACGCGGTGTCGCCGAGCGCGATCAGCGCGTCGGTGAACAGTGCGAGGGTCGCGCAGGCGGCCAGCTGGGCCGGCCAGTCGATGCGCCGCTCGCCGCGCGGGCAGTGCACCGCCCGTCCGGCGACCAGGGCGAGGACCAGCACCGCCAGCGGGACGTTGACCAGGAACACCGCCCGCCACCCGGCGAGGTCGACCAGCGCGCCGCCGACCATCGGCCCGAAGGCCATCGCGCAGCCGCTGACCGCCGCCCACACGGCGACTGCCCGGGCCCGGGCCCCCGGCTCCGGGTGGAGGCGGGTGATCAGCGCCATGCTCGCCGGGACGCAGGCCGCCGCCGCGACGCCCAGCACGGCGCGCAGCAGCACCAGTGTCCGGATGTCCGGCGCGAGCGCGCTGAGCAGCGAGCCCACTCCGAAGGCGGCGATGCCGAAGCGGAAGGCCCGGTGGGCGCCGTAGCGGTCGGCGGCGGCGCCGGCCGACAGCAGCAGTGCCCCGAAGGCGACGCTGTAGCCGGTGACGGCCCACTGCAGTCCGGCGGTCGAGCTGCCCAGTGAGGCCGCCAGATCGGGTTCGGCGACGGAGAGCACGGTGGTGTCGAGCAGCACCATGAAGTAGCCGAGGGCGATGCCGAGCAGGGCCCGCGAACGGGCGGGTGCGGGTGGGGCGGTCAAGGCGGGCACCGTG
>NZ_JBITFB010000004.1:262305-448338 GCF_044455625.1 Kitasatospora sp. NPDC051164
CGGGGGTACCGGGGGTACCGGGGGTACCGGGGGTACCGGGGGTACCGGGGGTACCGGGGGTACCGGGGGTACCGGGGGTACCGGGGGTACCGGGGGTACCGGGGGTACGGCGGGCGGGGCGGCGGGGGCGGTCATCGAGAGGTCTCCTGATCGACGGGTGGAACGGCCGCCCACTCTGGCCGTGCCACCGCCGTCCGTTCGACCGCCGGAGCCTCACGCACCGTTCGGATTTTC
The DNA here is from genome assembly GCF_044455625.1 of Kitasatospora sp. NPDC051164. Classification (NCBI taxonomy): domain Bacteria; kingdom Bacillati; phylum Actinomycetota; class Actinomycetes; order Kitasatosporales; family Streptomycetaceae; genus Kitasatospora; species Kitasatospora sp. NPDC051164. The sequence continues at coordinate 262,540 of NZ_JBITFB010000004.1, forward strand.
CGAACGCCCTGGTACGGCTCCGTGCCCGCACCCGTACGCTGTCCCGCAACACGGACGGGACACGCGAGGACGTTCGGGAGTCGGGGATACCAGTGGAACTACGTCAGTTGCGCGTCTTCGAGGCCGTCGTCGCCCACCGCACCGTCACCGGCGCGGCCGTGGCGCTCGGCCTCGCCCCGTCCTCCGTCTCGGAGCAGATCCGCACGCTGGAGCGCAGTCTCGGCACCGACCTGTTCGAACGGGCCCCGCGTGGCATGACCCTTACCCCGGCCGGGGAGCGGCTGTTGCCGTGGTCCCGGCGGCTGCTCGACCAGGCCGAGCAGGCGCGCCGGGAGGTGGTCACCGCCCGAGCCCGGCTGCGGCTCGGCGCGCTGGAGACCATCGCGGCCACCCACGTGCCCACCGTTCTGGCCCGCCTCGCCGAGCGCCGGCCCGACCTGGAGATATCCCTGCACACCGACAGCGCCCGGGACGGCCTGCTCGGCGGGGTCGCGGCCGGTGCGCTGGAGGCGGCGCTGATCCTGGACACGGCCGGCGCGCTCGGCGAACTCGGTTTCTACCTGCCGCCGGCCCCGCTCGACCACGTCGACCTGCAGGACGTCCCGCTCGTCCTGGTCGCCGCCCCCACCGACCCGCTGGCCGGCGCCACCGCTCTCACCCGGGAGAACCTGCGCGGCCGGCGCCTCCTCGTCAACACCCCGGCCTGCTCCTTCTTCCTCGCCGGGGAACGCCTGCTCGGCCACGACGTCGACCGCGTCCGCACCGGCGGCGTCGCCGTCACCCGCGCCTGCGCCGAACAGGGCCTCGGCATCGCCCTCCTGCCCGAGTTCGCCGTCCACGAGCAACTCGCCGCCGGCACCCTGATCCGCCTCCCCCTCGATCCCCCGCCACTCCACCTCCGCCTCGTCTGGCGCGCCGACCGCGAATCCGTCCCGGGCCTGCGCGAAGTCCTCTACGCCGCCTCGGCGTGAACCCGCCTCAGCAGCGCCCGGGGTCGCCGAGGTCGCCCGGACAGCCTCGCGCCCCGGGGCCGTCGAGCCCCGGGGCGCGCAACTGCCGTACGAATGTCAGCCCTTGGGCCCGGCCGACTGGACGACCTCGAAGGACCACAGGGTGGAGCCGGAGGCGGCGGGTCGCTTGGGGGCCTCGCCCTCGCCACCGCCCTGGTGGGCCGACTTCATCGGGCCCTCCATCCAGGCCTGGAAGTCCTCCTCGCTGCGCCAGCGGGTGTAGACGAGGTACTCGTCGGTGCCCTCGACCGGGCGGAGGAGTTCGAACCACTCGAAGCCGTCCGAGTTCTCCACTGCGCCGGCGCGGGAGGCGAAGCGCTGTTCCAGCACCTCGCGCTGCTCGGCGGGCACCGTCAGAACGTTGATCTTGACGACGGACATGCCGCTCCTTACTGGTCCGCCGGGGCCTCTGGTGCGGCCGCCGGCTCGGTCACTGCCAGCAGTCTGCTACACCTCACGCCGGGCGGGCCCGCGTGCCGTGGTTCAGGCGATCCACGCCGGGAGGATGCGTTCGGCGTCGCGGGGGGCGGCGGCGCAGGCGCCTTCGGGGGTGATGGCGTCGGGGTTGTAGGCGCGGGAGGGGGAGGTGGAGGCGACGATGGCGGTGAAGCCCTCGGTGGTGGTGATGCGGCGGGCGGTGTCGGCGGGGAGGACGAGGGTGTCGCCGGCGGTGAGGGTGTAGTGCTCGCCCGCCAGGTCCGCCGTGGCGGAGCCGGCGAGGAAGGTCCAGATCTGTTCGGCTTCCATGGCGTGCAGCGGGCCCTGGCTGTCGGGCCGCATCTCGACCTGCCACATGGCCAGGGTGGTCGAGCCCTGGGTGGGTGAGGCGAAGGTGGTCATGGCGGCGTTCGGGGTCTCGGTCTGGCGGGCGTCGGTTCGGCGGATCACGGACATGGTGATGGACTCCCCTAAGATGGTCAATGACATTGTCTATATGGTCAATGAGGTTGTCTATCGTGTCAAGTGAACCGGCCCCGCCCGGCTTCGAGCTGCCGCTGCGGCTGCTCCTCGCCTTCCGGACGATCATCGACGAACTGCACGAGCGCATCGCCCGCGAAGGGCACCCGGCCCTGCGGCCGATGCACGGCTTCGTCTTCCAGGCGATCGGCCCGCACGGCACCACCGCCGTCGAACTCGGCCGCCGCCTCGGCGTCTCCAAGCAGGCGGCGGGCAAGACCATCGACAACCTGGAGCAGCTCGGCTACGTCGAGCGCGGCAGCGACCCGGCCGACGCCCGCCGCAAGGTGGTCCGGCTCACCGACCGGGGCGTGGACTGCCTGGTCCGCTCGGCCCGGATCTTCGACGAGCTGCGCACCGAGTGGTCCGCCACCCTGGGTGAGGAGCAGCTCCGCCAGGTCGAGGACGGCCTGCGCCGGCTCGCCCCCGGCGACCCGTTCCGCCTCGACACCCCCCGCTGGTTCGGCGCGCCATGAGATCGCGGGTACGCGTAACAACCAGCCCACGGTGGCGTACGTCCGCTGGCTGGCCGGGCTGGGCGGCGAGGTGCGCACGGCCCGCCGGTCGGCGACGGAGCTGATGGAGCGGCTGGGCGCCCGCAGCCGGTTCGAGTCCGGCGTGCGGGCGGTCCAGCGCGGCCGGCTGCCCTCGGAGGCCTGACCGGCCTCCCGGATAGAGCAGTCAGGCCTCCGAGGGCAGCCCGCGCGTCGCGAGGGTCTGGTTCTTGTACGCCTTGACGCCCGTGATCTCGGCGCCGAACCAGTCCGGCGGGCTGAAGGCCTCCGCCTCGGCCTCCGAGCCGAACTCCACCTCGGCGGTCCGCAGCCCGGCCAACTCGCCCTGGTAGACGTCGGCGTGGACCGTGACGCCGGCCGACTCGAAGGTGTACCGGTCCTTGACCAGCTGGGCACCGGCGGTGGCCGGCCAGAGCTCGGTGAACTCCTCCTCGCCGAGCTCGCGTTCCACCTCGACCCGCACCGGAGAGCCGGCCTTCCCGCGCTTGACGCCGAGGACGCAGCTGCCGCCGATCCGGCGCAGCCGCACCTCCGTCCCGTCGTCCTTGATCGCGATGTAGCCCTGCTCGATGTGCTGCCGCACCGCGGTCTCCGGCGGCTCGAAGGAGCCCAGCAGGAACTTGCGCTCGATCTCGAGTGGCATGCCGCACCCTCTCGACGGAATTCCCCCGGCAGCCGACGCGGCCGGGACCGGTCAGGCGACGATACGTCACCCGATCGCGCCTCGCCGCTCCACCGGACCACCTCCACGGCCCCACAAACCCACAGGCCGCACGGCCACACGACCGCACGACCGCACGACCGCGCGACCGCACTCAGAACGATCTCCCCTCGCCCCGGTACGGCGGCTCCGGTCCGACCGGGTCGGGCCGGTCCCGCAGGTCGGCGCACAGGGTGGAGCTGAGCCTGGTCAGCAGCTCGGCGAGATCGGCGTACTGCTGCTCGTCCCAGTCCCCCAGCAGGTCGGCGAGTTGGGCGCGCCGGGCGGCGACCAGCTGCAGTGCCGCCTGCTCCCCCGGCTCGGTGAGCCGCAGCGGCAGCCCGCCGGCCCGCGCGGCCAGGCCCCGGCCCTCCACTTCCCGGGCGGCCTCCTCGATGACGGCGACCGGGACGATCCGCCGTTCGGCCAGCTCCGCCGGCTCGACCGCGCCGTGCTGGTGCATCTGCAGGAGCAGCCAGCTGGAGGCGGGCAGCAGGTCCAGCCCGGCGGTGGCGGTGATCCGCCGGAAGAGGTCGCGCCGGGCCTCGCGGGTGCTCAGTACGGACAGAGCGCGGGCGATTTCGTCCAGGGAGGTGCGTTCCACCGGGTTGAGCCCGATGGACTCGCTCAGGTCCGGCGCGGTGACGGTGGAGCGCAGCCTCTGCTCGCGCAGGAAGAGCGACAGGACGAAGGCGACCGCCGCGACGGGCACCGCGTACAGGAAGACGCGGGTGATCGACTCCGCGTACGCGTGGTAGACGTCCGCCTGGACGGCGGTCGGCAGCCGGGGGATGACCCTCGGGTCGGCGGTGATGGCCTCGGGCCGGAACCCGGGTGGCAGCGGCACCCCCGCCAGGGCGTCGGCGAGCCGGTCCCGCAGCCCGCTGGCGAAGATCGTCCCGAAGATGGAGACACCGAAGGAGGCCCCGATGGAGCGGAAGAAGGTCGCGCCCGCGGTGGCCACGCCGAGGTCCTCGTAGCCGACCGAGTTCTGCACGATCAGCACCAGCACCTGCATCACCAGGCCCAGCCCGAGCCCGAAGACCAGGAAGTAGCCGCTCATCTCGGCGGTGCTGCTGTGCTCGTCCAGCCGGGAGAGCAGCAGCAGCCCGACGGTCGTCACGGCGGTTCCGGCGATCGGGAAGATCCGGTAGCGGCCGGTGCGGGCGACGATCTGGCCGGAGCCGATCGAGGTGACGAGCATGCCCAGCACCATCGGCAGCATGTGGATGCCGGACATGGTGGGCGAGACCCGCATGACCACCTGGAGGAAGGTCGGCAGGTAGGTGAGCGCGCCGAACATCGCGAAGCCGATGACGAAGGAGATCACCGCGACCAGGCTGAAGGTCCGCGAGCGGAACAGCCGCAGCGGCAGGACCGGCTCCGCCGCCGTCCGCTCGACCAGGACGAACGCGAGCAGCAGCAGCACCCCGAGCACGCCGAGGCCGGTGATCTGCCAGGAGTTCCAGTCCCAGGTGGTGCCGCCGAGCGAGGTCATCAGCACCAGGCAGGTGGCGACGGCGGCGATCAGGACGGTGCCGAGGTAGTCGATCCGGTGCTTGCGCCGCACCTCCCGCCCGTGCAGCACCGCGGCGATCACGACCAGGGCGACGACGCCGACCGGCAGGTTGATGTAGAAGACCCAGCGCCAGCTCAGGTGGTCGACGAACAGCCCGCCGAGCAGTGGCCCGAGCACGCTGGTGACGCCGAACACGGCACCGAACAGGCCCTGGTAGCGGCCCCGGTCCCGGGGCGGGACGAGGTCGCCGACGATCGCCTGGGAGAGCACCATCAGCCCGCCGCCGCCCAGGCCCTGCAGGGCACGGAAGGCGATCAGCTCGCCCATGTTCTGGGCGATCCCGCACAGCACCGAGCCGAGCAGGAAGATCACGATGGAGGCCTGGAAGAAGCGCTTCCGGCCGTACATGTCGCCGAGCTTGCCCCAGAGCGGGGTCGCGGCGGTGGCGGCCAGCATGTAGGCGGTGACCACCCAGGAGAGGTGTTCGAGGCCGCCGAGGTCGCTGACGATGGTGGGCAGCGCGGTGGAGACGATGGTCTGGTCGAGGGCGGCGAGCAGCATCGCGAGCAGCAGGGCGCCGATCGGCACCCAGAGGTTGGGGACGGCGGCCTCCGGCGGGCCGGGCTCGCTCGCCGTGCTCCGGTCGGGCGCGGCGAGCGGATCCGTCATGGCGTCTCCGTGGGCAAGGCGTCTCCGTAGGGTCGCGGGCCCCGGCTGCCGGGCCCGTGCGGATGATCACTCCCGGCTCACCATGCTGGCAGATTCGTCCCGGTTTGTTCCGCCGGGTTGAGCCGAACGTAAGCACCGGGGACTTCCGCGGCCTTCGGGGCGTTCTCGGAGGAGCCAACCGGCACCAACCGGCACAACACCCCCGCCGGAGGCCGGACGCCCCTGTCCACCCTCCGGGCCGTCCTGCATAATCAGGCGCGATCGTGCGCCCGGGCCCCGCCCCGGAGCCGCCGAAACCGCTCCGAGAACGCCCCGAAACCGAGGAGGACCGGCCGATGCCGGACCGGCACTGCCCGACGTGCGGCACCGCACGCTCAACCGGGTGCGGCTGCGTCCCGGACCCGAGCCTCACCGAGACCGCCGTCCTCCCCCACCTCGAGGGCCCGCCGCTGGTCCGCCCGTACGTCCCGCAGACCGCCGACCAGGTGGCCGAGGAGTCGTCGGCGCACGCCCCGGTCGTCGACCCGTTCGCGACCACCGTGCTGCCGCCGGTCGCCCCGGGGCAGCCGTTCGCTGCGGGGCAGTCGTTCGCTCCGGGCGGGCCGGTCACTCCCCCGCTCGGACCGGACGCGGACGCCTATGCCACCACCGTGCTGCCGCCCGTCCTCCCGGGCCGGCCCCCGCTCGGACCGGACGCCGACGCCTACGCCACCACCGTGATGCCGCCGGTGCCGCCCTCCGGGCCGGGGGCGTACGCGCCGGGACCGCCGCGGCCCCCCGCCGGGACCGGGTACGGGTACGGGAGCGGCACTGGCAACGGCGGCGGCAACGGCGGCCACGGCAACGAGATCGGCCTCTTCCCCTTCGACAACGCCCCGACCTCCCCCGAGCCCGGGCCCGAGCCGGAGGCCGTCGGCGGCGGCCGGGCCGCACGCCGGGCAGCCGAGCAGGCCGCCAGGAACCCGCTGGCCGAGCGCAAGGGGCTGCTCGTCGGGATCGGCGCCGCGCTGGTGGCGCTCACCATCGGCGTCGCGTACGCGGTGACGCCCTCCGCCGAGCCGGGCGCCAAGCAGGCGCAGCCGCTGCCGACCACCACCCTGGCGCCCGCGCCGGTGGAGCCGACTCCGGCTGCGGTGCCGACCACGCCGGCGCCGACCAGCGAGACGCCGAGCCCGTCGGCGACGCCCACCCGCAAGCCGACGCCGACGAAGACGGCCACCCCGACGCCGACCCCCACCCCGACACCGACGCCCACCCCGACCCCCACCCCGACCCCCACCCCGACACCGACGCCCACCCCGACCCCCACGCCCACGGCGCGTGTGCTGAAGATGGGGATGAGCGGGTCCGACGTCATGGACATGCAGCGGCGCCTCTACGCCGCCGAGTGCGGATACGTCGACAAGTCGATCATCACCGGCACCTTCGACTACTGGACCCGAACGGTGCTCAACGACTACCAGCGCGAGAACCGCATCAAGGGCGAGAACGACGTCTACGGCCCGAAGACCCAGGCCGTCCTCACCGCCGACCCGGGCTGCTGACCCCCCAGCCACCTGGCTACTGCTCCCCGCCCACCTGGCTACTGCTGCCCGACTGCCGCGCCCCGGGCATGCGAACGGGCGGCGCCTGCCGATCAGCAGACGCCGCCCGTCGGTCACGCCGGGGGTGCCCCGGTCAGCCGGTGATCGCCCCAAAGATGCTGACGCCCGCCAGCACCACCATGATCGCCGCCGCCACGCGGATGATCAGCTTCATCGGCACGTACTTGAGCAGCTTCTGCCCGCCCACGATCGCGACCCCGCCGACCGCGCACAGCGCCAGCCAGGAGCCGACGCCCACGGCCAGCGGATCGGCGTACTTGGCGGCCAGGTTGGCGGTCATGATCTGGGTCAGGTCGCCGAACTCGGCGATCGCGACGACCACGAAACTGGCCCCGGCCACCTTCCAGAAGCTGTCCGAGGACGGCTCCTTGGCCGCGTGCTCGTCCTCGTCCCCGCCGCCGTGGAACAGCAGCATCGCCGCGCCGGCCAGGAACAGCGCGCCGGTGACGCCCTCCACCCAGCGGTGCGGCAGCAGCGACAGCAGGTGCCCGGCGACGAGCGCGATGCCCACCTGGAGGGCGAAAGCGGCGGCGATGCCCGCGAAGACGTAGCTCGCGCGGTACTTGGTGCCGAGCACCAGACTGGCCAGCGCGGTCTTGTCCGGCAGTTCGGCCAGGAAGATGATGCCGAAGGTCAACGCGGCGACGGTCAGACTCATGCGCCCGCCTCGCTGCGCTCGGCAGGGGCATTCGCCCGGACGCGCCTTTTGACGGCTCGTTCGCTTCGCTCACTCATCAGGGAGTTCCTCGGTCGGGCTGCCCGGCCTCCGCAGCTCCGTCAGGGGACGCTTCGGCCCGACAGCACTGGTCATGGTCACAGCACTGCGGCCGAAGGTCTCGCCGGCAACGCTCTGCGAGCGGTGCCCCGGGCGCCGGGCCCCTGGGGGCCAGTATGTCGACGGTCCGGTGGAGGGCTACTCCCCTTCAACGCGCCCAAGCCTACCGGACGGCGTCGACCGGCCCGACCGTCACCAGGCCTCGGCCGACCAGTTCCAGCACCACCACGATCGCCACCGACTCCACCGCCAGCAACCCGACCAGGACGAACAGCTGCACCGTCCCCGCCTGGGCGGGCGAGGCCCCGCCGAGCAGCATCCCGACGAAGGCCCCGGGCAGGGTGACCAGGCCGACCGTGCGGGTCTGGTCCAGCGCCGGGACGAGCGAGGTCGCTGCGGCCGTACGACAGATCTCCAGCCGCGCCTCGCGCTCCTCGAAGCCGAGCGCCAGTGCCGCCTCCACCTCGCCGCGCCGCTGCCGCAGCTCGTCCAGGGCGCGCCGTCCGGCCAGCGAGGTCGCGGTGAGCGCACCGCCGATCAGGATGCCCGCGACCGGGATGACGGACAGGCCCTTGGCCGGCAGCAGCCCGACGCCCAGCAGCAGGGCGAGCACCGGCAGCACCCCGGCCCCGATCGGGGCGGCCGCCCAGACCCAGTCCGGCCCGGGGGTCATCCGCCGCCCGGCGGTGCGCACCGCGACCGTGAACATCAGCAGCACGAACAGCGCCGACCACCAGAGCGAGCCGACCACCCAGGTGATCACCACGGCGACGGCCGCCAGCTGCACCACCGCCCGCAGCCCGGCCCGCAGCACCGCGTGCCCGTGGCCGAGCAGCCCCCGCCCGGCCACCGCGACGGCGGCCAGCAGCAGGACGGCGGTGACCACCCCGAGCACCGGGGTGACCGGCAGCAGCTGGCCGCCGGACGCCGCGAGGCCCGAAACATCCGGCTCGCCTACGGACGCCGCAAGGGGCATCAGATCCAGCTGGTGAACCACATCCGGTCCTGCCAGGACGACATCGGGATCACCTCCGCCGTGTACAGCGGGTAGAAGAAGGCGAAGCAGCCGACGATCGCCAACACGACCGCCCCGGCCCCGATCGCGCCGATCCGGCGGCGCTCGCGGCTGCAGCCGGCCGGGCCGAGGATCGCGCCGAGCATCTGGGCGACGGCCAGGCACAGGAACGGCACCAGCACGACCATGTAGAAGGAGAAGATCGTCCGCTCCTGGTACCGGAACCAGGGCAGGTAGATCCCGGCGACCGCGCACAGCACCGCGCCCGAGCGCCAGTCCCGCCGGAAGAACCAGCGCCACAGCAGGTAGACCAGCGCGAGGCAGGCCGCCCACCACAGGAACGGGGTACCCAGGCCCAGGATCTGCGCCGCGCAGCCGCCGGAGGAGGTGCAGCCGCGGGTGCCGTTCGGGACCTGCTCCCAGTACATGGAGACCGGACGGCCGTCGACCAGCCAGGCGAAGGGGTTGGACTGGTAGGTGTGCGGGGTGCTCAGGCCGGTGTTGAAGTCGTACATCTGCGAGTGGTAGTGCCACAGGCTGCGCAGGGGCGCGGGCACCCAGCTCATCGACACCTGCGGCAGCGGGATGCCGAGGAAGCTGTCCGGGGAGAGCCCGGCGCGGCCGTCGGCCCAGTGCCGGTCGTACCCGCCCTCGCCGTTGCCTCCGCTCGCCAGCCAGCCGCCCCAGGCGCCGACGTAGACCACCAGGGCGGAGCCGACCATGGCGAGGACGGCGGGTCCGGCGTCCCGGCGGAGCATGGAGCGCCAGGGGTGGCGGGCGCCCGCCCCGCGGCGGCCGGACTGGTCCCACAGGACGGTCAGGACGCCGAAGGCGGCGAGGATCGGGGCGCCGTTCCACTTGACCGCGCAGGCGGCGCCGACGAACACCCCGGCGGCGATCCGCCAGGGGCGCCACCCGAGCCGCACCAGGTCGCCGTCGGAGGCCGCCGCCAGCCGGGCGCGGACGTGGTCGCGGTCGATCAGCAGGCTGCCGAAGGAGGCGAGCACGAAGAACATCTGGATGCCGTCGAGCAGGCCGACCCGGCTCATCACCAGTTGCAGGCCGTCCACCGACATCAGCAGCGCGGCGGTGCAGCCGACCAGCGTGGAGCCGAAGAGGCGGCGGCCGATCCGGGCGAGCATCAGCACCGTGACGGTGCCGAGCAGGGCGGTCATGAAACGCCAGCCGAAGGGGTGCAGACCGAACAGCTGCTCGCCGATCGCCATCACCCATTTGCCGAGCGGCGGGTGTGCGATGAACTCGGGCGCGGAGCCGAGCGGGATGGACTGCGGGACGGCCAGGATGTCGGCGTTGGCGTGGTCGGGCCAGGTGCCCTCGTAGCCCTGTCGGAGCAGCGACCAGGCGTCCTTGGGGTAGTACGTCTCGTCGAAGACGAAGGAGTTGGGGTAGCCGAGGTGCCAGAACCGCAGCAAGCCGGCGAAGAGCGCGACGGCGATCGGCCCGAGCCAGCCGGAGCGGTCGGCCGCCCAGCGGACCAGGCCCCCGCGCGGGGCCAGTGCGGGGGCGGCTGGGGCCGGGGCCGCCGGGGGGTGCGTGAGCGCCGCTTGCGTCATAGCCTCGCCGATTCGCCTGTCTGCTCTGCCCGGACCCCGGCGCGGTGGCCGGATCCGGGCGGTCAACAGCCACTGACACTATGTGGCGGTGGTCGCGAAGCCAAGCGCGACGGGCGCCGACCAGGTGACCTGGTCGGCGCCCGTTTCGAACGCTCGTGCGTGCCCTTCCGCTACGCGGCGGTCTGCAGCTCCCGGACCGGGACGGTGCGGACCACGGCCGGGGCGGCGTTGTCCTGCTCCGGCGTGAGGTACGGGCGCAGCCGCAGCGCCAGGGCCACGATCAGCAGCGTCGAACCCGCCATCGCCGCCAGGTAGAGCGGCCAGGTGCCGGAGCCGACCAGCAGCACGCCGACGGCCGGGCCGACCGCGATCGCGATCTGCTTCACCAGGGAGTACCCGGCGTTGTAGGTGCCGAGCAGCCGGGCCGGGGCGAGGTCGGCCACGATCGGGCCCATGGTGGGCGCGAGCAGCGACTCGCCGACGCCGAAGAGGGCGTAGATCGAGACGATGGCGACCGTGGCGGCCATGGTCTCGGTCCGGATCAGACCGGCCACCAGGGCCATCGCCCAGGCACCGAGCCAGACCAGGCCGGCCGCGGCCATCGCGGTGGTGCGGCGGCGGCGCGCGGTGATCCGCACCATGAACATCTGCAGCACCACGATGGTCAGCGCGTTGGCGCCGATCGCGAAGCCCAGCGTGGAGGGCGCGGTGCCGACGGTGTCGGTGGCGAAGGCCGCGACGCCGGACTCGAACTGGCCGTAGCAGGTGAAGAAGATCAGCCCGGCGAGCACGCAGAGCCGCAGCATCGCCTTGTCGGCGACCAGCGCGCGCAGGCCGGTCGGGCCGTCGTTCTTCCCGTGGACGGCGGTCAGCTGGATCCGCGGCATCCGGGCGGTGCCGGTGACCAGGGCCAGGCCGAGGAACGTCACCGCCTCGATGGTGAACAGCCGGGTGAGGCTGGCCGGGTCGGCCACGTTCACGATCTGCCCGCCGACCAGCGCGCCGATGCCCATGCCCAGGTTGACCAGGGTGAACTGCAGCGCGAAGGCGTGCGAGCGGGTCGCCGGCGTCGAGCAGCGGACGATCATCGTGGCGAGCGCCGGCTGGCAGGTGGTGACACCCGCGCCGAACAGGAAGGAGGAGACCAGCAGGGCCGGGGTGCCGGTGGCGTGGCCGAAGGCGAACGCGCCGGTGGCGGCGAGGGCCGTACCGGCCAGCAGCACCGGACGGGGGCCGTACCTGTCGATGCCGCGCCCGGTGAACGGCAGGACGGCGAGGGCCGCCAGCGCGAAGACGGTGAACACCATCCCGGCCGCCAGCGAGCCCAGCCCGCGCACCTGGTCCACGTACACGAACATGTAGGGCATCGTGAATCCGCTGCCGAACGCACTGAGCGCGTTGCCGATCTGGACGCGGCGCAGCGGGCCGCCCGCCCCGCCTCGCTGCTGCCTCTGCTGCTTCACCGTGCCGACCACCGTGCACATCCCTTCCTGGTTTCAACTGGATACTCTTAAGTCCAGAAGATTTCAGAGCTAAAGTTTGACGAGATAAAGTCTTAGCACCAGAAGGCTGCGGAGTCAAAGGCTTAAGGAGTGCACGCTCGTGCGACACTGGTCCGCATGACTACGGACAAGCCGGCGCCGGCTGCCGACAAGCCCGCCCCGGCCACCCCCCTGGAGTTCGGCATCGCCGAGCAGGTCGCCCTCTACCAGCGGGAATTCCCCACCGTGGACCCCCAGGTGGAGACCATCGTGCAGACCCTCAACCGGGTCTCCCGGCGGATGGGCGTGGCGTACGACCGGCAGCTGACTGTGCTCGGAATCACCTCCGCCGAGTGGGAGGTGCTCAAGGCCCTGGTGGTCTCCGGCAGCCCGTACCGGCTGGGACCGGGCGAGCTGGCCAAGCGGCTCGGGCTCACCCCGGCGGCGATGACGCACCGGATCGACCGGATGGTCGCCGACGGCCTGGTCACCCGGGAGCGGGATGAGTCCAACCGGGTGCGGGTGATCATCGAGCTGACCGAGACCGGCCGCGACAAGTGGCTGGAGTCGATGCGGATGGCGGCGGTGTTCGAGGAGGAGTTGCTCCAGGACGTCGTGGGTGAGGAGCGCACCGCGCTCTCCGGCCTGCTGGCCCGGATGCTGCGCCGGATCGAGGAGAGCCAGCCGGACGCCCTCGGCCGCACCGCCGACCTGGGCTAGCGGGCAAGGGGGCCGGCGGGCGAGAGGGCCGCCGGACGAGAGGGCCGGGCCGGCGAATTTTCGTTGGCATTCGGCGCTCAAGGCGGCCGGCTTCGAGGTGACCTCCACGGGCGACGGTTCGGGCCTCGCCGAGAAGGGCGAGAACAACCTGCTGATCACCGGCTCGTCGACCGCGATCACGGTCACCTACGCCAAGATCTGAGCGGCCGGACACGACGGGCGGCCCCGGACGCATTCATGCTCGTCCGGGGCCGCCCGCGTTCGCCGCGAGGGTCCGTCAGGCCCCTCGCCCGCTCGGTGGTGCGTGCGTGCGTCAGCAGGGGCCGTTGTCGGCCCAGACGCCCCACTGGCCGCTCAGGCTCGGGTCCTCGCCCTTGGTCCACCACTTGTTGGTGTAGTAGTGACCCTTCCACGAGACTTTGGTGCCGCCGGCCGCGTAGGTGGCGTTCGGGTCCCAGCTCGGGGCGGCCGAGCAGGTGGCCGGCGGGGTCGGGGTACCGGTCGGGGTGCCGGTGGGGGTGCCCGTCGGCGTGCCGGTGGGGGTGCCGGTCGGGGTCGGGGTCGGCGTCTGGGTCGGGGTCGGTGTGCCGGTCGGCGGGGCCGGGCAGCCGGCGGCGGAGCCGTTGGTGGCGCTCACCATCTTGTCGAACAGGGCGGTCTTGGTGCCCAGGTCGTACAGCGAGAAGGCGAAGGAGCCGCCGAGGCCGTTGCAGTGCGCGTAGTCGATCTTGGCCTGGATCGACCGGGCGTCCTCACCGCTCCAGAAGGTGGTGCCGTCGTAGAAGTACGTGGCCTTGGCGTCGTCGTCCCAGAAGGTCTTGGACGGGTTGTCGACGAAGCCCGCGAGCTCCTTGAACATCTGGATGCCGGGGACGTTGCCGGACATCGCCGCACCGGCCGCCGGGCTGGTGGCGGACTGGAAGAGGCCGTTCTTGCCGTTGTTCTGGACGCCGGTCCAGCCCCGGTAGTAGAACGGCACACCCATGTTGATCTTGTTGGCCGGGAAGCCGCCGGGGATGCCGTACTGCGCGTCGCCGACCGTCCACGCCTTGATGGCGTTGTCGATCGAGTACTTGCCGTTGCCCGGCTTGGCCGGGGTCGAGGGGTCGTTCGGGCCGGAGTAGAGCGGCGCCTGGTGGTTGGTCGGACCCTGCGGGTCCCAACCGCCGTGCATGTCGTAGGTCATGACGTCGAGGAAGGTCAGGTACTGACCGATCTTGTCGGTCTCGACGTTCATGATCTTGTCCTGGCCGGCGCCGACCGCCGCCGACAGGGCGTAGGTCTTGCCGTCGGCCTTGCCCTGCGCGTCCAGCTGGGTGCGGAACTCCTTCAGCAGCGCCGTGAAGTTCTGCTTGTCGGCCGGGCTGGAGATGTTGCCGGCGTGACCGCCGCCGCCCGGGTACTCCCAGTCGATGTCGACGCCGTCGAAGATGCCGGCCGCCGAGCCCGCGCCGCCGTAGCCGGCGTCGGTCGGGAGGTTGCCCTTGACGAACATGTCGAGGCAGGACGACACCAGGTGCTTGCGCGAGGCGTCCGTGCCGGCCGCCGACGAGAAGTACTTGGAGTAGGTCCAACCGCCCAGTGAGATCAGGATCTTGAGGTTGGGGTTCTTCGCCTTCAGCTTCTTCAGCTGGTTGAAGTTGCCGGCGATCGGCTGGTTCCAGACGTCACCGACGCCGTCGACCGAGATGTCCGCGCCGAAGCTCTTCTGGTAGTCGGCGAACGCGTCGCCCGCACCGTCGCCCGCGTTGGGATTGTTGTCGTTCGTGTCGGCGGCCTTGGTGGCCTCGAAACACCCGAGGTCGCTCGGGTGGATGTTGGCGAAGTCGTAGATCAGGTAGTCCAGCTTCCCGGCCACGCCGGTGTCCTGGATCGTCTTGGGGTAGTAGCCGTTCGCGTAGATCGACCACTGGTCGAAGTAGGCGACCTTGATGCCGCCGCTGGTGGCGGGCGCGCCGCTGCTGTTGGTGGTCGCGGCGTTGGCCGCGCCGCCGCCGGACAGCGCGAGGCCCGCGCCGAGCAGAAGGGAGGCGGTGGTGCCGGCCGCGATGGCGGCCAGGCTCTTCGGGCGGCGTCGGCGACCGCCCTGCGGAGCCGGGGTCCCGGCCCTTTCGATGTGTGAGCGCAGCATGGGTGCGTGACTCCTGGTTGTGGGGGTTCCCGCCGCGCCGGGGGCGCGCGTCCGGGTGGGGCCGGACGACCGGGACATGACAGGAATGGGTGGGGAATCGAGCGGGATCAGGCCATGACGGACGCCGGGATGCGCCGAACCGGCGCCGACGACACAAGGCCGTCGGCGCCGATTCAGGGGCTCCCTGCACCTGGGCAATAAAAATGGACTAGACCAACTCGCCCGTCAAGGGGTCCCGTTGGGCCTTGAGTCCCGCTTAAGGTTCCACCGCCCGCGCGCCGAGCCGAGCGTCAGCGCCAGGCGCCACTACCGGGCGTCAGTACCGGACGGCGTTGGCCACCTCCGCCTTGACCGTGCCGGAGAGGTCCCGGTTGCTGCTTCCGGTGGCCTGGGCACTCTGCCCGGCGGCCACCTCCTGGACGGTCACCGCGGTCGCGTCGAGCACCTTGCCGGACCCGTCGGTGAAGTTCAGCTGGATCACGTACCGGTACGACTGCTGGCCGTGGTTGGTGACGGTCAGCTGCACCTGCGCCTTGCCGTCCGAGCCGGTGGTCACCTCCCCGGCGGTCACGTCCGCCTTGGCGTCCAGCCCGCCCTTGATCCCGGCCACCGCCGAGGAGGCCGCCGACACCGCCGCCGAGGCCTGCGCCTCCGCCGAGGCGATCACCGCGCTGGCCCCGCCGGCCGCCGAGGCCAGCGCCGAGGCGGCGGAGGCGGCGGCGCTCGCGCCCTTCTCAACCGCGGACGCCGCCTCGGAGGCCACACTGCTCGCGCTCTTGCTCGAGGAGCAGCCCGCCAACGCCGCCGCTCCGAGCACGGCGGCGGCCAACACCCCGGCCACCGCCAGCCGTTGACGGCGCAGCGGGGGAGCATCCAGGTCCTGCGCGGTGACCCTCGGGCTCGGGGAGGCGGCCCGGGTGAGCGGCCGGCGGCCCAGGTGGTCCAGGTGGTCCAGGTGGTCCAGGTGGTCGATGCGATCGATGCGGTCCATGCGGTCCCTCGTTTCCGGTGGGCCGGTTCCGGTCTGCCGGTTCCGGTCGGTTCCGGTTACCGTCCGGTTCCGGTCGGCGCCGGGCTGCCCGGCACGCCTCCCCGCCCACCCTCCGAGGGCCCGGGGGCAGCCGCCAGCAGGGCTGCTGCCTCCGGGTGACCGCGCGTGGAGCACCGCACGGTCCGCGCGGCCCGTCAGGACAGCCCGGAGCCCTCCTGCTCGTCCGCCTCCACCGCGGCCCGTTCCTCGCGCAGCCGCACCACGTGCCGGCGCCGCGCCACCACGCCGTACGCGCCGGCCGCGCTCGCCACGAAGGACAGCACGCCGACCCAGGGCCGGTCGAAGACGTGCCCGGTCAGGTGGTCCAGCGAGTACCGCCCGGCGCCGGACAGGCCGATCGCCAGCCCGGTCGCGCCGAGGAAGGCCGGGTACTCGTAGCCGCCGGACATGGCGAAGAAGCCGGCCGGGGCGTGCACCGCCACCGCGCCCGCCATCGTCCCGGCCACCACCGCGCCGGCCGCCGGCGTGGCCAGTCCGGCCACCAGCAGCGCCCCGCCGCCCGCCTCGCCTAGGCCGGCCGCGATCGCGCTCTCCCGGGCCGGATGGAAGCCCATGTGGTCCATCGCCTGGGTGGTGCCCTCCAGGCCGCCACCCCCGAACCAGCCGAACAGCTTCTGGGTGCCGTGCGCGATCAGCACCCCGCCGACCGCGCTGCGCAGGGCCAGCAGGCCCAGGTCCTTACGGTTCAGGCACATGTCGCATCCTCGATTCCGCGGCGGAGTGGTCCCGGCCGGTGGTCGTCCCGGCGGGACCCGCCGGCATGGCGGTCCTGCCTCCATAGCAACCGAGAGCGCCCACGCGCTCGAGCTGGGGCCGCCATCCGGGCGAATTCACCGCCGACCGGGAATGAACCGCGGACAGGGAATGGACCGCCGACCGGGGAGACCCACGCCACGCCCGGTCGCGGGGCGTGGCGGACCGGCCGCCCCGGACGCCACGGTCATGCTGGGCGCATGTTCGTCTTCAACCTGAGCAGCGCGTTCATCACCTTCTTCGCCGTGGTCGGCCCGCCGAAGACCCTGCTGTCCTTCGCCCGGCTGGCCACCACTCGCAGCACCCGGGAGCTGCGGCGGCTGGCGGCGTGGAGCACGGTCATCTCGGCGGTGATCGGCCTGGTGCTCGGATTCACGGCGGACGAGGTCAGCACCCTGTTCCACATCAGCGACCAGTCGCTGCAGCTCGCGGGCGGGCTGATCTTCTTCATCTACGCGGTCGCGCTGGTCTTCGGCGTCCACCTCGGCGGCGACGGCGAGGAAGGCGATCACCTGCCGAACCCACTGGTGGACGGCATCCGCGAGCTGCTCCTGCCGTACATCGCCAGCCCGCTCGCGGTGACCGCCGTCCTGGTCGCCTCGCTCAACCACGACGACTGGGGTTGGAAGACCGCCGTCGCCGGGGCGTACGTGGCCGTCACCATGATCAACTACGTCTGCGTGGCCCTGCTCGCGCCGCTGCTGCAGCGCTCCCACCGGACCTCGCTGGAGGTGCTCTCCCGGCTGCTCGGGCTGCTGCTGGCGGCGGTCGGCGTGGAGCTCTTCCTGGAGGGCCTGTCCGGGCTCGGGGTGCACCTGCCCGAGGCGCGTTGAGCCCGGACCCACACAGGGCCGGGCAGCGGGTCAGGCCGCGGCCAGCCTCGCCAGCACCTCGCCGATCCGCTCGCGCACCAGCGGGTCGGCGATCAGCCCGTCCGGGCCGACCGCCCCGCGCTCCAGCGGGATCCGGACGCAGGCCTCGTCCACCACGGCCGCGCCGGTGTAGCCGAGGACGGTGCGCAGGGTGGCCTCGGCGCCGCTGCCGCGCCCCGGTCCGGCGGCGTTGATCCAGGCGGTGGGCTTGTCCGAGATCTCGACCCCGCCGACCGTCCAGTCGAGGAGGTTCTTGAAGGAGCCCGGGAGCGTCCCCGCGTACTCGGGCGTGCAGACCAGCAGCGCGTCGGCCGCCTCGATCGCGGCCCGCAGCGCGACCACCGGCTCCGGCAGCGGGTCGGTGTCGTGGTCCGGGTTGAAGTGCGGCAGCCCGGCCAGCCCGGTGTAGTACGCGGTCCGCAGGCCCGGGGCGGCGGCGGCCACGGCAGCCGCGGTGCGCAGCACGGTCTCGTTGGTGGACCCGGCCCGCAGGCTCCCCGGCAGCAGCAGGATGTGGCGCTCGTTCGACATGCGGGGGAACCTACTCCTTGACGTCCACGTCAAGGCCAACGGCCTCGGCCTGCGCTCCCGGCCCGCGCTCCCAGCCGGCGCTTGCGGCCCGCGCTCCCGGTCAGCGCGGCGCCAGCGGCCGCCACGGCACCGGGCTGGAGAGGATCATCGAGCTGGACGGCTGGCCGTAGCCGCCGAGCCGGTCGCAGAGCGCCTCGAACTCGGCCATCGTCGGCACCGCGACCAGCAGCACGCAGCAGGCCCCGCCGGTGACCCGGTGCAGTTGGAGCACCTCCGGCCAGGTCGGCACGTCGGGGTCGCGCAGTACGCAGCGCGGGCCGTAGCACTGGATCTGCACCAGGGCGGTGATCGGCAGCCCGGCCCGGGTCGGGTCCACATGGGCGTGGTAGCCGCTGATCACCCCCTCGGACTCCAGGCGGCGGACCCGTTCGGCCACCGCGGGTGCGGACAGGCTCACCCGGCGGGAGAGTTCGTTGTACGAGAGCCGGGCATCGGCCTGCAGCTCGGCCAGCAGGCGGCGGTCGACGGCGTCCATGGCGGCTCCCCGGGTGGTCGGGATCAGTGGTCGGGATCAAGGGAATTTCATTCGTAAAGCGAATCGGCTGAACGCCTCGCGAATGACAGCTGCAACGGCGGTTGCGGTGTCCGTCGACCATTCAAGCGGGAGCCACCACCGCCGCACAATGGGCATCCCGGTGGAACCAGGCAGTCCGTCTGGTTCACGGGAGCGGGCGACGTGGCCCGGACGGAGCAGGAGGCATCGGGATGGGGCACGACACGGTGGAGACACCCAACCTGTCGTTCGGTCGGGGCGGGGCGCCGGTTCGGAGCACCCCGTACGCCCAGTACGCCCGCCTGGACGAGCTGCACAGCCTGCAGCACCCGCGCAGCAAGGAACCCGCCGAGCTGTCGTTCATCGTCACCACCCAGGTGATGGAGCTGCTCTTCGACCTGCTGCGGCACGAGTGGACGATCGCCCGGCAGGCACTGCGCGAGGACGACCTCCCCACCGCGCTCGCGGCGCTGCGCCGGGGTACCCACGCACAGAACGTGCTGGTGGACTCCTGGGACCTGCTGGCCACCATGACGCCGCACGAGTTCAACTCCTTCCGCTCGCTGTTCGGCGAGGCCTCCGGCTTCCAGTCCGCGGCCTTCCTGCACCTGGAATTCCTGCTCGGCAACAAGAACGCCGCGCTGCTGAAGATGTACGACGGCATGCCGCACACCCAGGACGAGCTGGTCGAGGCGCTGCGCTCCCCCGGCCTGTACGACGAGGTGCTGGCGCTGCTGGCGCGGCGCGGCCTGGAGCTGCACCCGGAGTGGTCCGAGCAGCGCTACCACCCGTCCGAGGAGGTCGCGGCGGCCTGGCGCCGGGTGTACACCGAGCCGGAGTTCGCCGCGCTGCAGCCGCTCGGCGAGGCCCTGCTGGACGTTGCCGAGCGGGTCACCCGCTGGCGCCAGCGGCACCTTTCGGCGGTGAAGCGGACCATGGGCGGCAAGCCCGGCTCGGGCGGCTCGAGCGGGCTGACCTGGCTGCGCAAGTCGGCCGAGCAGGACGTGTTCCCGGAGCTGTGGACGATCCGGAACGAGCTGTGACGGGACGGTCCGTCACGGCGCGAGAAGTGACGGGAAGTGCAGTGACGGGAAGAGCAGTGACGGGAAGAGCTGTGAGCGAGGGGAACGAGGGAATGGGCATGACCACGCGCGAGGACTGCGCGGCGCTGGACGCCGTCGACCCGCTGGCGGCGTTCCGCAAGGAGTTCGCCCTGCCGGACGGGGTGATCTACCTGGACGGCAACTCGCTGGGCGCACTGCCCGTGCGCACGCCCGAGCGGGTGCGCCAGGTCGTCGAGGAGGAGTGGGGCCGGGAGCTGATCCGCAGCTGGAACGACGCCGGCTGGTTCGAGCAGCCGTACCGGCTGGGCCGGCGGATCGCGCCGCTGATCGGGGCCGATCCGGCGGAGGTGGTCGTCTGCGACACCACCTCGGTGAACCTGTTCAAGGTGCTGTCGGCCGCGCTGCGGCTGCGCCCGGGCCGGGGCACGGTGCTCGGCGACGCCGAGGCCTTCCCGACCGACCTGTACATCGCCGAGGGCGTGACCGGCCTGGTCGACGGCGCGCGCAGCGTGCTGATCCGGCCGGAGGACCTGGACCGGCACCTGGACGGGGACGTCGCCGCGGTCGTCCTGTCGCACGTCGACTACCGCACCGGCGAGCTGCTGGACATGCCCGGGATCACCGCCCGGGTGCAGGCCGCGGGCGCGCTGATGATCTGGGACGTGTGCCACGCGGTGGGCGCGCTGCCGGTCGAACTCGGCGCCGCGAACGTGGACTTCGCGATCGGCTGCACCTACAAGTACCTGAACGGCGGCCCCGGTTCGCCGGCCTTCCTGTACGTCGCCGAGCGGCACCTGGCGGCCGGTCCGCTGCAGCCGCTGAGCGGCTGGTTCGGACACGCCCGCCCGTTCGCCTTCGAGCCCGGGTACGACCCCAAGCCGGGCATCGGCCGTTTCCTGACCAGCTCGCCCTCGCTGCTCGGCCAGGCGGCCCTCGAGGCCTCCCTGGACATCTGGGAGCGGGCCGACCTCGCGGCGGTTCGGGCGAAGAGCCTGGCGCTGACCGATCTGTTCATCTCACTGACCGAGGGCCTGGACGGGATCGAGGTGGTGACCCCGCGCGAGCACGCCCGGCGCGGCAGCCAGGTCGCCCTGCGGCACGCCGACGGCTACCCGGTGGTGCAGGCGCTGATCGAGCGCGGGGTGATCGGCGACTTCCGCGCGCCGGACCTGATGCGCTTCGGCTTCACCCCGCTCTACCTCTCGTACACCGAGGTCTGGGACGCCGCCCGCCAGCTGGCGGAGGTACTGGAGAGCGGCGAGTGGCGGGCAGAGCGCTTCTCCCGCCGGGGCGAGGTGACGTAGCGGTCGACCCGGCGTACCCGAACGGCTTCGGAACCACCGGACTGATCGTCAAGTGCCGGACAGGGCAATGCTGTTCGGGACATCGGCACCGTGACGGACGTCATGCCCGGGTGGAGTTCCAGCGCGATCGGCCCCGGGGAGACCCCTGATTGACGGAACGTCGGACTCAGGGGGGTCGCGTGAACCTCGAACTCAAGCCCGAACCGGTCGTGCTCCTCGGCCTGGCTCAGTTCTTCCTGATCCTGTGGATACTCGGCCGGCACCTGCTCCCCCGCATCGAGCGGGTGCAGGCCGAGCGTCGGGAGATCACCGAAAGCCGGACGGGACGCGCCGAGACCCTGCACGCCGAGGCCGCGGCCGTCCGGGACGCCCACCTGCGGGAACTGGCCGAGGCTCGGCACGAGGCAGCCCGGATCCGGGAGGACTACGCCGAGCGCGGCGCGGCGGCGATCGCCGCGGCCCGCGCGGAGGGTCTCCGCGACCGGGACGAACTGCTCGCCACCGCCCACCCGCAGATCGCCGCCGACCGGGCCGCGGCCACCGACCGGCTCCGCCGGGACGTCGGCGAACTGGCCGTCGCCCTGGCCGGGCGGGTGATCGGCGAGCCGGTGCACGCCGTCGCCGCCCGGCGCCGCACGGTGGACCGCTTCTTCGAGGCGAACTAGCCTTTTCAGCCGGTCAGTTCGGCCACCAGCTTCCGGTAGGTGTCGAAGGCCGGCTTGCGCGAGTAGTCGTCGCGCAGCAGGCCGAAGTGGTGGAACAGCCCCGCACCCGCGCTGTCGGCGTCCCGCAGGGCGAAGAACGCGTAACCGGTGACGGTGAGTTCGGCGGCCAGCCCGGCGACCGTCCGGACCAGCTCCTCGACCACCTCGGCCTGCCGCGCCTCGCTCCGCCCGGGGCCGGTGGGCCACCCGTTCTCGCAGATCCGCACCGGTACGGCGGGCCCGATACCGGCCCTGGGCAGCAAGTCGCGACGGAATCCGGTGACCACCGCCCGTACCGCGTCGGCGAGTCCGCCGGGCGGGACGGGCCCGAAGACGTCCGGGTAGAAGTCCAGGCCGACGTAGTCCAGGGCGCGGTGGAAGCGCTCGTCGGCGAGCTTTCCGAGCTCGGGCCAGAAAGTGTCCGCGGGATCGAAGGACGGCACCGCGTTGAAGCCGACGGCCAGGTGGTCGTAACCGCGGGCCAGCGCCTCCTCCTTGGCCGCGACCACGCCGGCCACCAGCGCCCGGCGGACGTTCGGGATGCTGCCGTCCACGGGCGGCAGGTCGAGGTTGGGCTCCTCGCAGATCTGAAGCAGGGCGACGCGGTGGCCCTCGGCCCGGACCGTGCTCCGGACGAAGTCCAGCCAGCCCGCCAATTCCCCGCTGCGGTCACGGTACTGGAGCACCAGGTCGAGCCTCCGGCCGTCCACGGCGTACTGTTCGGGCCGATCGGGGGCGTGCGCCGGGTCCGCGTACGAGCGGTAGGCGCGGACCAGGAACTCTGGTGCATCGCCCTGGAGTTCGCGCAGCGCCGCAGTGATCAGCGCCGGGTCGTCGGGGCGGACGGGAGCGAGGACGCCGGTGTCGTCACCGAGCAGTCCGCCGGGATAGATGCCGAAGGTGAAGGTCATGCCGCGACCATACTCGATATTTTTGATGTCACTGCAAATTTGCTGCGACACCATGATTCTGGCGCATAGGATCCCGCCATGGGACTTCGCGAACTCAAGAAGCAACAGACCCGGGAGCTCCTCGCCGACACCGCCATGGGCCTGTTCGCCGAGCGCGGGTTCGACCAGGTCACGGTGGTCGAGGTGGCCCGGGCCGCCGGGGTCTCGCCCAACACGGTCTTCAACTACTTCCCGACCAAGGAAGACCTGTTCTTCGACCGGCAGGACGCCGTGGTCGCCCACTTGGCCGAGGTGGTCCGGCGCCGCCCGGCCGGCAGATCCGCCGTGGCCGCCGTCCGGGCCGACCTGCTGGCCGCCCTCGAGGACGGGGAACCGACGGTCGGACTGAGCCCCGGGATGGCGGCGTTCTGGCGGATCGTCGCGGACAGCCCGGCACTCCGGGCCCGGCTCCTGGAACTCGGCGAGCAGGCCGAGGCGGCACTGGCAGCCGTCCTGGCCGAGCAGTCGGGAGCCGCCGAGGACGACCCGCTCCCCCACGTGGTGGCCGGAGCCATCGCGGGGGCCCACCGCGCGGTGCTCGGCGAGATCCGGCGGGCCATGGTGGCCGGCGAACCGGCCGCCGCCGTCCGGACGCGAGTCCGGGCGGCGGCGGAGCAGGCATTCGACCTGCTCGCCTCGGGGCTCGCGGACTACCCGGCGCAGCGGTAGACCCCGCCTTCGGCCCCCCGTCGGCCCGCCCCCGGCCGTCCCGCGCCGGAGCCCGGGACGGCGCAGGCCGCCCGGTCGGGTCGACGCGGGCGGCCTGGGCCGATGGTCAGCTCTTCAGGTGTTCAGCCGTTCTGCTCTTCGGCCGGTCAGCCGTTCTGCTCTTCAGGTGCTCAGCCGTTCAGCCGTCCCGTACGGGCCGTCAGCTGTGGCGGCCACGACGGCGGGCGGCCATCACGGCCAGACCGCCGAGGCCGAGCAGGCCGACGCCCGCCAGGCCGAAGACCACCAGGGCATTGCCCGCGCCGGTGGAGGGCAGCTCACCGCCCCCACCGGGGTGGTGGCTGGTCGGGTGACCGGTCGGGTGGTGGCTGGTCGGATGGTGGCTGGTCGGGGCCGGGTGCGCGCTCGATGTCGAAGCGCTGGCCGACGGCGAGTGGTGACTCGGGCTCGGGGAGGTGGGCGACGGCGAGGTCGGGCTCGGAGACGTCGGCGAGGGAGGCGTCGGGGACGGGGACGCCGGCGACGGCGAGGTCGGTGACGGAGACGGCGAGGTCGGCGACGGGCTCGGCGTCACCGTGCACTCCGGCAGGTCCCCGTCGAACGGGTAGCTGTGGATCTCGTAGCCGCCGGTCCCCGTGTGGATCAGGTTGCCCGCCAGGTACACCCGGCCGTTCATGCCCGGCTGGGCGATGGTGGTGGTGCCGCCCGGGTTGCCGGCCAGGACCGAGCCCTGGAACTGGGCGCCACCGAGGATCTGGGCCGTGGTCGCGGTGGGGAAGTTGTACATCAGCTTCGAGCGCAGCGGCGTCCCGTCCGGTGAAGTCGCCGTTGTTCGACGGCGGCCAGGTGCCGGGGCAGTCGGGTCCGGTGCAGGCGCCCAGCGGCGGGGCCGGCGGAGCGGCCGAACCGACCGTCAGCACAGCGGCCGGCGGCAGCGCGGCGACGGCTGTCACCACCGCGACGCGGACGGCCCGACGGCTGCGGGTGGCGGGTGTTCTCACGGCGGTCGTTCGGTGATCCGGCGAACTGGCGGCCTGCCCCATCGACTGTTCCTCCGCGCAGAGAAAAGGGCAGGTTCGGATGACCTGCCCTGGTCCGTGTGATCTGCTGGCGATCCCACAAATCCGGTACATCCAACCCTATATCGGACTATTCGCACCCTATGGACCCTCAGGTCCGATCCGGAATTCCTACGAACGGCCCAGCGATCTCCCGGGTGCGCTCCCCTGCCCGCGAAGCTCTAGGTTGGAGTCATGACCACCGAGGCCCAGGACCAGAGCGCGCCGCTCGTCGCCGTCGCGTCCGCCGACGCCGTGCTGCGGCACCCCGAGGCGGGCGAGCACCTGCTGACCGCTCTCGAACGGGAACGCGCCGCGCGTTTCCGGCACGAGTCGGGGCGGGTCGACTTCACCGCCGGGCACCTGCTGGTCCGTCTCTGCGCCGCGCGGCTGCTCGGTGTCCCGGCGGCGGGCCTGGTGCTCGCCCAGCAGTGCCCGGACTGCGGGCTCGCCGACCACGGCAAGCCGTACCTGCCGGACCACCCCGGAGTGCACGTGAGCCTGTCGCACACCCGGGGCGTGGTCGCGGCGGGCGCCGGCTACCGGCCGATCGGCGTGGACGTCGAACTGTCCGGCCGCGGCGGCTCGCTGCGGGCGGTCGCCCGCCGGGTACTGGCCCCGGCGGAGCTCGCCCTGGTCGAGGCGGACCCGGAGCCGGACCGGGCGTTCCTGCGGCTGTGGGTGCGCAAGGAGTCGCTGATCAAGATCGGGCGGGCCACCCTGGACACCCTCGGCCGGATCGACCTCTCCGCCCTGCCGTTGGCCGTACCGCCGGGGGCGCCGGTGCGCAGCCGGTACGAAGACCTGCACCTGATCGACTGGACCGACCCGGAGCACGGCGCCGCCGTCGCGGCGGTCAGCACCGCCGCGCCGCGGATCGTGGAGCTGACGGCCGCGGGCTGAACCGCGGGCCCGGGCTCTCGCCACCGCCGACCCGAGCGGCGGGCCCGTGGATAAGCGGTGTTAGCGTGCCTGCTCGTGGGCGCGCCGACCGCGCGCGCCCGCTTCCCAGCTGCCCACCGGATCCAAAGGGTGCCCCGCCATGGCCAAGTTCCTGCTGAGCCTGCACGTCCTCGTGTCGGTCCTGTTCATAGGCCCGGTCGCGGTCGCCGTCAGCATGTTCCCGCGCCGGGCGAAGGCCGCGCTGGCCGGCGGGCCGGACCAGGCCTCCGACGCGGGCGTGCTGCGCGTCCTGCACCGGATCACCCAGGTCTACGCGCTGCTGGGGGTCGCGGTGCCGGTGCTGGGCATCGGCCTGGCCCAGGTGATGGACGTGATGGGCCAGTCCTGGGTGATCGTCTCGATGGTGCTGACCGCGATCGCCGCGCTCTCGCTGCTGCTGTTCGTGCTGCCCGGCCAGCAGGCCGCCGTGGAGGCGCTCGGCCTCGACCCGGCGGACGAGCAGCGCGCCAAGGCCGTCAACGGCCTGCGCCTGCTGCCGATGACGGCCGGGGTGTTCAACCTGCTGTGGGCCGTGGTCGTGGTCCTCATGGTCATCCGGCCGGGCTCCAGCACCGGCGTCTGATCCCTTCTGATCCCCCGGATCCCCGCGGTCCCCCTGCCCCACCCTGCCCACCCGGCCTCACCCGGCCCCGTCCGGTCCGTCCGTCCCCCTCGCCCCTCGCCCCCTCCCGCCGACCGGGCTCGTTCGAGTACCGTCCTGGGCCATGACGATCATGGCGGGCATGGGCAGCCCGACGGGAACCGGCGTCGGCCCGCTGCTGCGCGGCTGGCGGGAACGACGACAGCTCAGCCAGCTGCAACTGGCGCTGCGGGCGGACTCCTCGGCCCGGCACCTCAGCTTCGTGGAGAACGGCCGCTCCCGCCCGAGCCGGGAGCTCCTGCTGAGGCTGGCCGAGCAGTTGGACGTCCCGGTGCGTGAGCGCAACACCCTGCTGCTCGCGGCCGGCTACGCCCCGCACTACCCCGAGACACCGCTGGACGACCCCTCGATGGACGCGCTGCGCGGCGGCGTGGAGCGGCTGCTGGCCGCCCACGACCCGTACCCGGCGGTCGTCGTCGACGGGAGCTTCCGGGTACTGGCGGCCAACCGCTCGCTCGGACTGCTTCTGGACGGGGTCGCCCCGCACCTGCTGGAGCCGCCGCTCAACGCGATCCGGGTCACCCTGCACCCGGACGGGCTGGCGCCGCGCATCGTCAACCTGCGGCAGTGGCGCCACCACCTGCTGGAGCGGATGGAGCGCCAGCTGGAGCTGGTCCGCGCCGAACCGCTGCGGCGGCTGTACGAGGAGGTCCGCGGCTACCCCGAGCCGGCCGACGACCCGGCGCAGGACGCGGCCGGGGACGGCTTCCCGTTCGCGCTACCGGTCCGGATCCGCCACGACGGGCAGGTACTGTCCTTCCTCTCCACCATCGCGACCTTCAACACCCCGCTGGACGTGACCGTCTCCGAGCTGGCCATGGAGACCTTCCTCCCGGCCGACGCGGCGACGGTGCGGTTCCTGCAGTCCGCGGTGGGGCCGGAGCGTCAGCTGTAGCGGGCGCTCCCACCGTTGCGGCTGTTCCCGCCCTTGCCGTCGTTCCCGCCGCTGCGCCCGCTCCGGCGCAGGGCGGTGAACTGCAGGACGGCGAACAGGCCGACCGCCGCGGCCTGCACCGGGATCCAGACGAAGCCGGCGGTGGTCGGCTCCAGCCACGCCTCCATCGCCACCAGGCTGAGCACCACCCAGGCCAGGTTGAGGTCGATCACCGTCCGCACGCCCAGCGGCGGCGGCTGCCGACGGGCCGCCAGCGCGCCGACCGCGACCGCGTAGACGGCGAGGAGGGCCCCGAGGCCGAGCAGGGTGGCGCGGCCGAGGCCGAGCAGCTCACCGAGCGGGCCCGGGAAGGCCAGGTAGGCCAGGCCGTTGCCGCCGGTGACCAGGGCGTCCAGGGCGAGGACGCCGCGCACCGTCCACGGCGAGAACGCGGAACCCGGCCGGGCGGGGGTGAGGGTGTTCGCGTGGGCGGACATGACGGATCGCCTCCTGTCGGGGGTGGGATCCCGGGGCCTTGACGGCCTCACCGGGTTGCCCCCACCCTGCCCGGCCCGACAGCGGGCGTCGATTACCCCGCAGGTAACGGCCGCTCCGGGCGCTGGGGCCGTACGGTCGCTACGGCCTCCGGGGCCGTACGGTCGCTACCGACTCCGGGGCCGGTACGGTCGCTACGGCCGCCGGGGCGGCTGCCGGAGCAGGACCCCCGCCCGCTTCACCGCGCGGGCGGTGATCGTGGTCTCGACGCGGGCAGCCCCGAGCGGGCCGAGGGTGTCGGTGAGGAAGCGGTACAGCTCGCCGTGGTCCGCGCAGAACAGCGTCGCCAGCAGGTTGGTCGGGCCGCTGGTGGCGAACACGCCGTGCACCTGCGGGTGGTGGGCCAGGGCCGCACCGACCTCGGCGAGCCGGCCGGGCGGCACGTCCAGCCAGAGGTTGGCGTCGACAGCCATGCCGAGAAGCCGCGGGTCGACGGTGGCGTGGGTGCGCAGCAGTCCGAGCTCGTCCAGCCGGTGCAGTCGGCGGCGCACGGTCGACTCGGGGGCGCCGACGGCCGCGGCCAGGACGGCGTGGGACTGCCGGGCGTCCTCGCCCAGCCGATCCAGCAGCGCGCGGTCGAGGCCGTCCAGCGGTGGGGGTGCGGCGGGGCGCGGGACGACGGGACGGGCGAGCGCGGCGGCCTCCGCCTCGGTCAGGTGGCCGGCCCACCACTGCCCGGCGTCGGCGAAGGCGTGCAGCACGGCGTGGGTGGTGGTCTCGGTGACGGCGCCGGTCGCGGGCAGCTGCCCGTACAGCAGCCGGTCGCGGGCGCTGGCGTCGGTCATCATGACGGCGCCGATCTCGTGGCCGCCGAGCATCACGTCGACGAAGGGGACGTCGGAGCGGTCGGCAAGCGCCTGCGCGATGGTGTCCACCCGGCCGCTGAGCACCCGGACCCGCAACAGCAGCGCACCCACGGCTGCGTCCTCGACGTCGGGCATCCGGACCACCCGCAGCACCCCGGCCTGCCGCATCCGGGCCATGCGGCGGGTGACCGTACGGGCGGAGACGCCCAGCACCTCGGCGATCCGGCCGGGCTCGGCCCGTCCGTCCACCTGGAGGGCGCAGATCAGGCGGCGGTCGAGCGCGTCCAGTACGGCGTCTGGATCGGCAGCGGAGAGGTCCATGGTGTCCGATTCCCGTCATTCTCGGCGGCTTGAGCGTCCTATTCGGCAGCCCTGACGGTACTACTTGTCTCGGGAGGCCGGAGCGAACCGGCCGTGAGCAGGTGAGGAAGACCGTGATGAACGAGCTGTGGACGCTGGCGCAGGGTGTGGAGGCCGCGGTGCGCGAGGTCGGCGCGAAGCTGGCGGCCCGCCGGTCCACCGAACCCGTCACGGCGCGGACGCTCGAGGAGGCCGGGGCCCGCTTCGCCGAACTGGACGGGCCGGCCGCCGCCGAGCTGCGGCAGCGGCTGACCGCGCTGCGCCCGCAGGCCGGCTGGGTGCCGGAGGAGTCGGACGACTCGGTGCCCGCCGAGGGCGAGTGGTGGCTCTGCGACGCGACCGACGGCGCGGTGCAGTACCTGCTCGGCCAGCCGCACTGGGCGGTCACCGCCACGCTGGTCCGGGACGGCGCCGCCGTGCTCGCCGTGGTGCACGCCCCGGAGCTGAACGGCGGACGGACCTACCGTGCGGTGCTGGGCGGCGGAGCCGAGCTGGACGGTCGCGCCATCACCCCGCTGGAGCGCGAGCTGGCGGCCACCGTCGCCGCCACCAGCCAGCCGCCGCGGGTGGCCGGGGACCCGGTGGCGCTGCGCCGGGCGGGCGAGTCGCTGTCCGCGATGGCGGGCGCGGTGCTGGCGGTGCGCAACCTCGGCCCGACCGCACTGCAGGTGGCGCAGGTCGGCTCCGGGCACCTGGCACTGTTCTGGGAGTACGGCCTGGACGCGGGCAACCTGCTGCCCGGCGCGCTGATCGCGAGCGAGGCGGGCGCGGCGGTGACGGACGCCGCCGGGGCGGCCTGGACGGCCGACGCCGACAGCTTCCTCGCCGCCGCGCCCGGGCTGCACGCGGACGCGCTGGGGGTGCTGGGGGCGGTCAGCTGAGCTTCAGGTCAGCTGAGCTTGAACAGGGCGGCCGCGTTGTCGTGGCAGACCGCCCGCAGCCACTCCTCCCTCAGCCCCAACCCGGCCAGCGCGTCCAGCTGGTGGACGTACCGGTACGGGATGTTGGGGAAGTCGCTGCCGAGCAGGATCCGGTCCTGCAGCTCGCGCAGGCGCGGCAGTTCGTCGCGCGGGAACGGGTCGTCGGCCTCGACGAAGTCGGTGAACGCCATGGTGGTGTCCAGCCGGACGGCCGGGTGGCGCTCGGCCAGGTCGAGGAATTCGCGGTAGTCGGACATGCCGAGGTGGGCGACCACCAGGAGCAGCCCGGGGTGCCGGTCCAGCACCGCGCCGATCGGGCCGGGACCGGTGAACTTGCCCGCCACCGGCCCGGATCCGCAGTGACTGACCACCGGGGTGCCGGTCTCGGCGAGCAGTCCCCAGACCTCGTCCAGCGAACGGTCCGTCGGGTCGTAGCCGCCGACCTGCAGGTGTGCCTTGAACACCCGGGCGCCGTCCTCGATCGCCCGGGCCACGTAGCCGGGCGCCTCGGGTTCGGCGAAGAAGGTCGCGGTGTGCAGGCAGTCCGGGGTGCGGGCGGCGAAGTCGGCGGACCAGGCGTTCAGCCAGGCGGCCATCCCGGGCTTGTGCGGGTACAGCATGGACGTGAACGCCCGTACGCCGAACTCCCTTAGCCGCCGGACGCGTTCGTCCTCGGCCTCGCGGTAGGTGATCGGCCATGGGCGGTTGATGAGCGGCCCCGCCGCGTCGAAGTACGCCCACACCTTGTCGAGGACGTTCTTCGGCATGAAGTGGGTGTGCACGTCGATCAGGCCGGGCAGCCCGAGGGCCTGCCAGAACGCGCGGACCTCCGCCACCTCCTGGCAGCCCGCCTCTCGGGCGCTCACTTCCCGGCCGCTCACGCGGGCACCGGGCGGGCGCGGTCGATGATCGCCTCGGTGTCGACCCCCGCCGGCAGGGTGCCGAAGGCCGCGCCGTGGTCGCCGCCCAGCCGGCCGGCGCAGAACGCGTCGGCCACCGCCGGGTCGCCGTACCGGACCAGCAGCGAGCCCTGGAAGGCCAGCGCCATCGACTCCACCAGCCGGCGGGTGCGGTACTCCAGGTCGGTCAGGTCGGTGAGTTCCTTGCGCAGCGCGGCGACGGCCGCGTCCAGCCGGCGGTCCGCGCCCGCGGCGGCGTCGAGTTCGCCGAGGAAGGCCTCCACGCTCTCCGGGCGCTTGGCCATGGCGCGCAGCGCGTCCAGGGCGGCGACGTTGCCGGAGCCCTCCCAGATCGACACCAGCGGCGCCTCGCGGTAGAGCCGGGGCATCCCGGACTCCTCCACGTAGCCGTTGCCGCCCAGGCACTCCAGCGCCTCGGCGGCGTGCGCCGGACCGCGCTTGCACACCCAGTACTTGGCCACCGCCAGGCCCAACCTCCGTACCAGCGACTCGGTTTCGTCCCCGGCCAGGGCGAGGTCGGTGGACTGGGCGAGCCGCATCGCGACCGTGGTGGCCGCCTCGGACTCCACCACCAGGTCGGCCAGCACGTTGCGCATCAGCGGCTGGTCGACCAGCGCCTTGCCGAACGCCCGCCGGTGCAGGGCGTGGTGGACGGCACGGGTGGCGCCGTAGCGCATGCCGGAGGCGGCGCCGATGGTGCAGTCCAGGCGGGTCATGTTGACCATCTCGATGATGGTCGGCACCCCGCGGCCCTCCTCGCCGACCAGCCAGCCGGCCGCGCCGTCGTACTCCAGCTCGGCGGAGGCGTTGGACTTGTTGCCGAGCTTGTCCTTGAGCCGCATCAGGTGCAGGCGGTTGCGGCTGCCGTCCGGCAGGACGCGCGGCAGCGCGAAGCAGCTGAGCCCGCCCGGGGCCTGGGCGAGCGTCAGGAACAGGTCGGACATCGGCGCCGAGGTGAACCACTTGTGGCCGGTGATCCGGTAGGTGCCGTCCGGCTGCGGGACCGCGGTGGTGGTGTTGGTGCGGACGTCCGAGCCGCCCTGCTTCTCGGTCATCGACATGCCGGCGATCAGCCCGCGCTTGGTGCGCGGCTCGCGCAGCCCGAAGTCGTACTCCTTCGCGGCCAGCAGCGGCTCCCACTCCTCGGCCAGGGCGGGGGTCGCACGCAGCGCCGGGACGGCGGCGTAGGTCATCGAGATCGGGCAGGTGTGGCCGGCCTCGACCTGACTCCAGACGAAGAACTTGGCGGCGCGGGCGGCGTGGGCGCCGGGGCGCTCGTCCCGCCAGGGCGCGGCGTGCAGGCCGTACGAGACGGCGGTGCGCATCAGTTCGTGCCAGTACGGGTGGAACTCGACCTCGTCGATCCGGTGACCGAAGCGGTCGTGGGTGCGCAGCACCGGCGGGTTCTCGTTGGCCAGCCGGCCCCACTCGGCGGCCTGCTCGGAGCCGGCCAGCCGGCCCAGCTCGCGCAGCTCGGGCTCGGCCCAGCCCGCGCCGGCCCGCCGCAGGGCGGCGAGCAGCGCGGGGTCGGCGGCGGTGTCGTGTCCGTACGGCAGGGGCACCTGGTTGGTGACCTCATGCGTCGCTGTCATCGCGTCCTCCCAGGGCACGCAGGGTGAAGGAGACCAGGGCGGGGACCACCTCGGCGGCGGCCCTCCGGGGATCGGTGGGCGTGGCGGGCCCGGGGGGCCTGGCAGGGCCGGCGGGATCGGTGGGCGTGGGCCCGGTGGGCCCCGCAGGCTCGGCGGATTCGCCGGCGAGCGGGCCGGCCAGCGCCTCGCCGACCGCGCCGACCAGGGCCGCAGCGGTCAGCACCGGGTCCTGCTCGGGCAGTTCGCCGCTCGCCACGGCGGCGGCGATCTCGGTGGCGATCACATCGCGGAACGCCCGCCGGAACACCAGGCGCTCACCGTCCACCACCGCGTCGGCGGGTTCGACCAGCAACGCGTACGCCAGCCGGCGCGCGCGCAGGGCGCGGGTGGCGAAGGTCTCGACGACGGCGGCGATCCGCCGCTGCGGGGTGTCCCACTGGGCGGCGGCCGCGTTGACCGCGTCGATCTCGCGGGTGACCACCCGGCGGAACAGCTGCACCGACAGCTCGGCCTTGTTGGCGAAGTGCTGGTAGAGGCTGCCGGTGGCGATCCCGGCGCGGTCCGCCACGGCGGCCATCGTGCAGCCGCCGTAACCGCGTTCGGCGAGCAGGAGGACGGCCGACTGCAGCACCGCCTCGCGCTGGGCGTCCAGACGGGCTTGTACGGCGGGCGTGCGTCGGTAGGCCACGGAAGCATTGAAGCACTGATTCAGCGCTTCGGGGAGGGGGCTGGGCCGCCGGGGGCCGGGCTTCCGGGGTCCGGGCTGCCGGGGTAGGGGTTTCCGGGGTCGGGTCTCCCCGGACGACGCGAGGAGGCCACCCCGGGCAGCGGGGCAGCCTCCTCAGTTCGTGGTGATCGCCGACGCGCTACAGCGGGCGGCGCTCCTGCTCCTGCCGCTGGCCCTCGACGTCCAGCGGGCCGAAGGCCGGGATCAGCTGCGGCGACTTGGCCAGGGAGCGGGCGGCGTCCTGGTCGCCCAGGCCGGCCCACTCCAGCACCTTGGCGGTGGCCTCCGCCGACTGCTCGGCGGGCAGCTTGCCGATGTTGGAGCCGTGGTTGCCGCCGGGCACGGTGTAGACGTAGCTGTCCTCACTGCCCCGGCCGAGGTGGAACGGCTTGGCGCCCCACGGGTCATTGCCGCCGTAGACGTACATGATCCGCTCGCCCTCGCGCTTCACCCAGCGGTCGATGTCGGGCATCGCGTTCCGGTTGAAGGCGGTCGGGATCTCCTTCGGCACGTAGGTGCGGGCCGAGTAGAGCTCCTTGTAGTCGTAGTGCAGCAGGTCCTTCAGGCGCGAGACGTCGAAGAACGGTGCGCCCAGCTCGGTGGCGGCCTGGTAGTAGTACGCGGTGTACTTCGCCAGCGACTGGTCGCTGTTGCCGGTGATGCCCGACTGCGCGTCGAACCAGGCGTACAGCTCGTCGTCGGTCGCGGTGGCGGCCACCGGGACCTTGGCGCAGTCCGCCTCCAGGCTGTACTGCCAGAACGCCCAGACCACGTCCAGCACGCCCGCCTCGTACGCGCGGTCCGGGGTGCCGAGGGTGTTGAAGGTGGAGCCGGCCGCCTTGTTGTCGGCGACGTAGCGGGTCTCCAGGCGGTCGCGGCGCACCAGCAGCTCGCGCTGGGCGGCGTTCAGCCGGTCCCGGCACTCGGGGGTGCCGACGGTGCGGAAGAACTCGCTGTAGGCCGCGTAGTCGTTGACGTCGGTGTTGTTCGGCGCGACGTAGGCGATCGTGCCGGCCACGTCGTCCGGGTAGAAGCGGCGGTAGAAGGTGGAGGACATGCCGCCCTTGCTGGCACCGGTGGACAGCCACTCCTGCTGGTAGATCCGCTTGAGCGCGGTCACCAGCCGGTGCGAGTCGGCGGCCCCCTGGCGGATGCCGGCCTTGGACCAGTCCGCCGGGTCGGGGCGCGAGGGGGTGAAGAAGCGGTACTCGATGGAGACCTGGTTGCCGTCCACCAGCCGGGTCGGCTCGGTGCGGGACGGGGTGGTGCCCAGGGTGTAGCCGTTGGTGTAGAAGACGGTCGGGCGGTCGTAGCCGCGGTGCAGCAGGCTGAAGCGCTGCTGGAAGGTGCCCAGCCAGGGGCGGAACTGGTCGATCGGCTGGGTGTAGGTGGCGAGGAAGTAGCGGTGGTCCGCGTCGGTCGGCTTCTCCTCGGTGATGGTCACCCCGGGGATTGCCACCAGCCGGTCCTTGATGTCGGCGTTCGGGTCGTCGGCGGGGCTCCGGCCGTGGGCCGACCCGGCCGCCCGGGCGCCCTGGGCGTCGGCGGCCAGCGCCGGGGACGCCAGCCCGCCGAACGCGAGCAGCGGTAACAGCAGGGTGGAAATCAACAGTCTTCTCAGCGTGGTGGTCATCAACTCTCCATCTGGTCAACGGACATGACTGCCGCCGTGTGGACACAACTCTGCGGTGCGGGTGGTACGGCGGCCGCCCGGTGGACGGCCGAATGGGCCATCCGCCGTCGGCGGGTGGCCCATCGGGGCAAAGGCGCTGGTCGTTGGGCCGTTGGGCCGTTGGGCCGTTGGGCCGTTGGGCCGTTGGGCCGTTGGTTCGCCCACGCGCGGGCGGGCGCCTAAGGGCGGGGCGGCCGCCTATGGGCGGGGCGGGCGCCTAAGGGCGGGGCAGGGCGCAGCCCGGGAGGGTTAGGTCGAACCGGTTTCCGGTGGCGAAGCAGGCCGGGATCCCGTACGTCTCCTGGGCGTAGCCGATGCCTTGGCGCACCGTCACGCTGCCGCTCTGGTCGACCTCGCAGGGGTTGTCCAGGGTGCAGCGCTCGCCGCTCTCGTTGATCGTGTTGTTGACGGCGACCAGCTGGCCGGACGAGGCGTCGACCACCGGCGAGCCGGAGGTGCCGCCGATCACGTCGCAGCTCGAGGTGTAGCGGACGGAGTCCTTGAAGGTCCAGTCGGCTTCCTTCAACCGGTAGGCGAAGCCGTCGACCGAGCAGGAGTAGATCTTCTTCCAGTAGCCGGACACGACCCGGATCGAGGCGCCCTGGACGGGGTGGGTGGTGGCGACGGTCAGCGGGGCGATCCCGTACCGGGACTGGATCGAGGAGTAACTGGTGTTCAGCTGGTAGATCGACACGTCGGTGTCGGTCATCGCGCCGTAGACCACCTTGGTCGCGCGCAGCGTGGCGAGACGTCCGCCGCTGGCGCTGAGCAGGGTGAAGCTCCGGCTGGAGGGCTGGTCGAGGACCACCTGGCCAGGGCCGGGCATGCCGGACTCCAGGCAGTGGCCGTTGGAGAGCACGAGCGCGGGGTCGCTCGCGGCCGAGCCGGGCATCCGCACCAGCGAGCCGGAGCAGTTGCTGAGTGCGACCGCTCCGGCGAAGTTGACGGTGGCCGAGGGGGCGGCCTGGACCTGGGAGGCTCCGGCGAGGGTGGCTCCGGCGGCCAGGAGCGTGGCGAGCATGCCTATGAGCGGCTTCTTCATGAGAGACCTCTCGGTGTGGGGGGGGTCCACGTGGGGGTCCACCAAAGCTGTCGCGGACATGACGTCCTGTCAAGAGGCAAAGCGCGACAAAGAGGCCATCCCGATCCGCCATGCCCGGTTGGCACCGCCGTCGGGGCCGGGGCGCCTTCGTGCCCCCTGCCCCGCGGGTCAACTTCCCTGCCAGTGGCGCCGACCCAGGCTGATCAGGCGCAGTTGCAGGCGCGCGGTGGCGGCGATCCGCCGCTCCCGGGCCGGGTCCGCCTCCTGCGCCTCCAGGAAGGCGGAGGCCGTGGACACCATGTGGTCCACGTACAACTCGGCGAGCATCCGCAGGTCCCGCTCGCTCCACCCCCGCGACACCGGCTGCAGCGCGAGCGCGGCACCCACCTCGGCGGCAAAGCGGCCGAGTTCGGCGTCGATCGCCTCGCGCACCTGCCGGACCCCGCCGTGCCGCTCGCGCGACAGGAAGCGGACGTGCGCGCGGTGTTCGCGGACGTGCCGCTCGATCACGTCCACCGCGCGGTCGATCAGCTCCTCGGCGCCACCGGCTTCGGCGAGCACCGAGCGGATCATGACGTGCAGGCTGGCCAGCGACTCCTCGACCAGCGCGACCCCGAGCGCGGCGAGGTCCGGGAAGTGCCGGTAGAACGCGGCCGGGGAGAGCCCGGCCTCCCGGGTGACCTCGCGGACGCCGAGGCTCGCCAGGTTCTGATCGGCCAGCAGGTGCAACCCCGCGTCCAGCAACGCCCGCCGACTCTGCTGCTTCTGGGCCTGTCTGACCCCTACGGTGTGACTCACGTCATTCAGTAAACAGTTGTTTGCCGAACTTGGCCAGCCGGGGTACAGTGGTGCCGAAGTCAGTAAACACTTGTCAACCGAAACCGGCGCCACCGCAGCCGCCGTCGAAGGAGTCAGCCGTGATCCTGTTCTCCGCCCTCGTCGCCATGGCCGTCCTGATCGGTACCGCCGCCCACACCTCGCTCCCGGTGTTCCTCGCCGCCTCCGCCGCCATCACCGCCTGGCTGCTCGCCTTCGGCGCCCGCGAGGGCATCGCCCGCCTGCGCCACCGCTGACCCGGACGCTCCCCGGACCACGCCCGCGTCCACTCCCGCGACCACTCCCAGAGAGGACCCGCACAGCCATGAGCACCGTCACCACCCCGCAGAACGCCGGCCGCCGGGAGACCGCCGAGGCCGACAACCTGGCCATCGCCTCCTTCCTCCTCGGCCTGCCGGGCCTGCTGCTCTTCAACATCGTCCTGGGCCCGATCGCCATCACCCTCGCCACCCTGGCCCTGCTCCGTGGCACCAGCCGCCGCGGCCGCGCCGTCCTCGGCCTCGCGCTCGGCATCGCCTCGCTGGCGATCCTCGCCGTCACCACCGCCACCTCCCACGGTGTGCTCATGGACTTCAGCTCCTGAGCCGTCCTCAGCTCCTCGGCCGATCCGCCGGACAGTCGACCCGTCGGGCCATCGAACCGCCGGGCAGTCGATCCGTCCGACAGTCGAACAACTGATCCCTTCAATCCGCCCCGCTCCCCCGGCCCGGCACATAGGGTGGGCCACATCGGCCGGACGACCTCAGGGGGCAGGAGTGGCCACGGAGAACCGCAGCGACGCACAGCCGGCGCGGCCCACCCCGACGGGCGGACGACTCCTCGCGGTGAGCGATCTGCACATCTCCTACCAGGAGAACCGCGACCTGGTGGAGAAGATCCAGCCCACCCACCCCGACGACTGGCTGCTCGTCGCCGGCGACGTCGCCGAACTCACCACCAGCATCGAGTGGGCCCTCGGCCTGCTCGCCGAGCGCTTCGCCCGCGTGGTGTGGGTGCCCGGCAACCACGAGCTGTGGACCCACCCCGAGGACCCGGTCCAGCTGCGCGGTGTGGCCCGCTACGAACACCTGGTGGAACTCTGCCGCCGCCTCGGCGTGGTGACCCCCGAGGACCCCTACCCGGTCTGGGAGGGCGCGGGCGGGCCGGTCCGTATCGCCCCGCTCTTCCTCCTGTACGACTACTCCTTCCGTGCACCGGGCACGACCACCAAGGAGGAGTCCCTGGCGGCCGCGTACGAGAGCGGCGTCGTCTGCGCGGACGAGCGGATGCTCCACCCCGACCCGTTCCCGGACCTCGACTCCTGGTGCCGAGAGCGCGTCCGGCTGACCGAGACGCGGCTGGCGGCCTGCGACCCGGACGTCCCGCTCGTCTTCGTCAACCACTACCCGCTGGTCCGCCACCCCACCGAGATCCTCTGGTACCCCGAGTTCGCCCAGTGGTGCGGCACCGAGCTGACCGCCGACTGGCACCGCCGCTTCAACACCGCGGCGATGATCTACGGCCACCTGCACATCCCCCGTAAGACCAGCTACGACGGCGTGCCCTTCGAGGAGGTCTCGCTGGGTTACCCGCGTGAGTGGCGCAAGCGCGGCCTGCCGGACCCGCTGCTGCGCGAGGTGTTCCCGCAGACCGCGGACTGACTCCCTGCTCCGGCTCTTCCTCCTCACGCCCTCCTCGCGCCGTCACCCCACCGTTTCCTCCTCCGTCTCCTCCTTCTCTGCCTTCTCCTCCTTCTCTGCCTTCTCCTCCGTCGCGATCGGCTCCTACTCCGTGGCGATCGCCCGCAGGACGTCCAGCCGCGCCGCCCGGCCCGCCGGGCGCAGGCCGGCCACCGCGCCCGCCAGCAGCCCGGCCGCCAGGACCACGGCCAACTGCTCGGGCGGTATCGCGAAGGACCCCGTCCCGGCGCTGTCCGAGGCCCGGACCAGGGCCCAGCCGAGGAAGGCGCCGAGCCCCAGCCCGCCGACCGTGCCGAACGCCGCCACCAGCACCGACTCCCAGCGCACCATGCCGCGCAGCTGCGCCCGGGTCTGGCCGACCGCCCGCAGCAGCCCCAGTTCCCTGGTCCGCTCGTGCACCGCCAGCGTCAGGGTGTTGGCGATGCCCAGCAGCGCGATCAGCACCGCCAGCGCCAGCAGCGCGTAGACCACCGAGAGCATCATGTCGACGCCGGAGGCCGCGCTCTTGGCGTACTCCGCCCGGTCCTGCACCTGCGGACTGCCGAACGGGACCAGCGCCTTCTCGACCGCCGCCTTGCCGGCGCCCGGTGAGACGCCGTCGCGCAGCCCAACCGCGACCATGGTGTCGGCGTCCTGCCCCCGGTGCGGGGCCCAGGCCTGCCTGGTCATCAGGTAGTCCCCGGCCAGCCCGCCGCCCTCGTAGAGCGCACGGACGGTGAAGGGGCCGCTCGCGCCGTCGGTGAAACCCACGGTGACGGTCTGTCCGAGCCGCCAGCCGTGCTGCTGCGCCTCGCTGCGGGAGACCGCCAGCCCGTCCGTGCCGAGCGCGGCGAGCGAACCGTCGACCCGGCCGAGGTCGACGATGCCGGACAGCCGGGCCGGGTCGGTGACGTCCAGCGTCCGCCCGTGCCCGTCGATCCGGGCGACGCCCCGGCCGAGCCCGACCGTCTGCCGCACCTCGGGCAGCCCGGCCAGGGCGTCCGCCACCTTGGGGCTGATCCCGCTGCCGCCGGCCCCGAACGAGGCGGTGGTGACGGCGAGATCGCCCGCGAAGGACTTGCTCACCGTGTAGTCCAGGGTGGCCTTGATCGACGCGCCGAAGACCGTGAACAGCGTGACCACCGCGACCCCGATCATCAGCGCGCTCGCCGTGGCCGCCGTCCGGCGCGGGTTGCGGGCCGCGTTGCGCCGGGCCAGCACCCCGGAGACGCCGCGCAGCCTGGGCAGCGGCGCGCCCAGCGTCCGGACCGCGAAGGCCGCGGCAACCGGCCCGAGCACCACCGTGCCCGCCAGCACCGCCAGTGCCCCGGCCGCCGTCAGCAGGACGGACGGACCGTCGGTGGCGCCGAGGACGGCCACCGGGACACCCCCGGCCAGCAGCAGTCCGCCGAGCGCCACCCGGACGGTGCCCGAGCGCCCCTGCGCCGCCCGGTCGACACCGGTCTCCCGCAGCGCCGCCAGCGGAGCCGTCCGCCCGGCCCGGACGGCCGGCAGCAGCGCCGAACCCACCGCGACCAG
Source organism: Kitasatospora sp. NPDC051164 (assembly GCF_044455625.1). Classification (NCBI taxonomy): domain Bacteria; kingdom Bacillati; phylum Actinomycetota; class Actinomycetes; order Kitasatosporales; family Streptomycetaceae; genus Kitasatospora; species Kitasatospora sp. NPDC051164. The sequence continues at coordinate 301,824 of NZ_JBITFB010000004.1, forward strand.
CGTCCCGACCAGCAGCGGCAGCAGGACGGCGGCCGCGCTGATCACCATGCCGCCGGTCGGCAGGGCGAAGCCGAGCACCGAGAACAGCGCCTTGAGTCCGGTCGCCACCCCGATCCCGCCCAGCAGCCCGCCGAGCGAGGCCAGCAGGCCCACCGCCAGTGCCTCCGCCAGCGTCGCCCCGAGCACCTGGGCGCGCACCGCGCCGAGCGCCCGCAGCAGCGCGTTCTCCCGGCTCCGCTGGGCGACCACGATGGCGAAGGTGTTGTGGATGGTGAACGTCGCCACCAGCAGCGCGATCCCGGCGAAGACCAGCAGCAGCGTGGTGAACATGGTCAGGAACCGCCCGGACAGCAGCTGGGTGGACTCCTGGGTGGCCGCCGTACCGGTGATCGCCTCGACGCCGGAGGGCAGTTGCGGGGCGATCCGGTCGACCAGCTCCCGCTGGGACACCCCGCCGGCCGCGCGGACCTGGATCGAACCGGCCTGCCCTGCCCCCTTGGGCGTGAGGTAGCGCTCGGCGTCCGCGAAGGTCATCGCAGTGAAGGTGCTCGGCCCCATGCCGTCCGCGCTCGCCCCGAAGGTCGCGATGCCGACGATGGTGACCGGCACCGGGTCCGGGGTGCGCAGCACGGTGGTCGAGCCGAGGTGCAGCCCGCCCGACTTCGCCGCGCCCCGGTTCACCACGACCTCGCCCGGGGCGGCCGGCGCCCGGCCCTCGGCCAGCCGGTACGGGTTGAGCCGGCCGTCGGTGAGCCAGTTGCCCGCCAGCGTGGGCGGGCCCTGACCGCCGATCGGTTTGCCGTCGCTCCCGATGAGTTGACCCGCGCCCTGGACGGACGGCTCGACGGCCGCCACGCCGGGGATCGTGCGCAGCCGGTCGGCGAGCGACACCGCCACCGGCGCCCGCACCCCGCCGGCCGTGCCCGGGGAGTCCAGGACGTCGGCGCTGCGGACCACGACGTCGGTGCCCGCGTTGGCGTCGGCGAAGAGGGTGTCGAAGTTGGCCCGCAGGGTGTCACCCAGCACCATTGTGCCGGTCAGGAAGCTCACCCCGAGCAGGATGGACAGCAGGGTGCCGGTCAGCCGCCGCTTGTGGGCGCGCAGCGACCGCAGGCTGAGCCTGAGGGTGGCGGTGTTCATGCGCCCACTCATGCTTGCCCCCGTTCGAAGGCCTTCATCCGGTCCAGCACCAGCCCGGCGCTGGGCCGCTCCATCCGGTCGACCAGTCGGCCGTCGGCGAGGAACAGCGTCTCGTCGGCCCAGCCGGCGGCCGTCGGGTCGTGGGTGACCATGACCACGGCCTGGACCATCTCGTCCACCGCCCGGCGCAGCAGGCCGAGGACCTCGCCGCCGGTGCGGGAGTCGAGGTTGCCGGTGGGCTCGTCGGCGAAGACCACCTGCGGCCGCCCGGCCAGTGCCCGGGCCACCGCGACCCGCTGCTGCTGGCCGCCGGAGAGCTCGCTCGGACGGTGCTGCAGCCGGTCGCCGAGGCCGACGACGTCGATCAGCGCCTCCAGCCAGGCCCGGTCGGGGGCGGCCCCGGCCAGGTCGAGCGGGAGGGTGATGTTCTCCCGGACGGTGAGCGTGGGCACCAGGTTGAAGGCCTGGAACACGAAGCCGATCCGCTCCCGGCGCAGCAGCGTGAGCCGCCGGTCGCTCAGCGAGCCGAGTTCGGTGTCCCCGATCCAGGCGCTGCCGGCGGTGAGCGTGTCCAGCCCGGCCGCGCAGTGCATCAGGGTGGACTTGCCCGAGCCTGAGGGGCCCATGATCGCGGTGAAGCGCCCGGACGGGAACTCCACCGTGACGTGGTCCAGCGCCCGGACCTCGGTGCCGCCGACGCCGTGGATCTTCACGGCGTCGGCGACCCGCGCGGCGGTGCCGCGTACGACGTCGAGGGTGGTCACTTGGCGCCACCTCCCCGTGCGTCGTCCCGCGGCGGTTCGCTGAGCACGGCCCGCTTGGCGCGGTACTCCTCGGCGTCGATGTCGCCCTCGGCGTAGCGGCGGCCCAGGACGGCCAGCGGGTGCTCCGCGGCGGATCCGGCCCCGTACCCGAAGCCGCAGCCGCGGCGCCGCCAGACCGTGCGGCGCAGCACCACGATCACCAGGAACACCACGGCGATCCAGACCAGGGGGATCAGCAGGATCCAGGGTCCAGGCCCGTGCCAGTCGGCGAGCTGCGTGTACATGGTGGTTCATCTCCTCGGCCGTGGGCCTTCAGGACCTCGGGCGGTTCCCGAGGTGTCCGAAGCGTCCCGCCGAGGGGTCTCATCACGCGTCCTACCAGCAGCGGCAGTCGGGATACTCCCGGGAGAGTACGAGCGGCCGGTGACACGCCGGGCCGGGAGTAGCCGCACCCGGGAGCGCCCGCGCCCGGGAGTAGGCACGCCCGGGCGTAGGCACGCAGGGAGTAGCCCACCGGGAGCGTCCGCGCCGGGACGGAATCCGCCGCTCAGCCCAGCCAGCCCGGCCGCACCAGCCCCGACTCGTAGGCCAGCACCACCAGTTGCGCCCGGTCCCGCGCCCCGAGCTTCACCATCGCCCGGCTGACATGCGTCTTCGCCGTCAGCGGGCTGACCACCAGCCGCCGGGCGATCTCCTCGTTGGACAGCCCCATCCCGACCAGCGCCAGCACCTCGCGCTCCCGCTCGGTCAGCGTCGAGATGTCCGTCAGCCCCTTCGGCGCCGCCTCGGGGGCCTTGGAGCGGGCGGCGAACTCGCCGATCAGCCGTCTGGTCACCCCCGGCGAGAGCAGCGCGTCCCCCGCGACCGCGACCCGGATCGCCCGCAGCAGGTCGGCCGGCTCGGTGTCCTTGACCAGGAAGCCCGCCGCCCCCGAGCGCAGCGCCTCGAAGACGTACTCGTCCAGCTCGAAGGTGGTCAGCACGACCACCCGTACGGAGGACAGCGCAGGGTCCTCGGCGATCCTCCTGGTCGCCTCCAGCCCGTCCATCCGCGGCATCCGGATGTCCATCAGCACGACGTCCGGCACGAGTTCGCGGGCGAGTTGCAGCGCCGCCTCCCCGTCGTCCGCCTCGCCGACCACCGTGAGGTCGTCCTGCAGGTCCAGCAGGGCCCGGAAGCCCGCCCTGACCAGCAGTTGGTCATCCGCCAGCAGTACCCGAATCACTCATTCCCCGCCTTCGGTGTCGGCAGCTCCGCCCGGACCCGGAAGCCGCCGCCGGGCAGCGGCCCCGCCGTGATGGTGCCACCGAACGCGGCCGCGCGTTCCCGCATCCCGACCAGCCCACTGCCGGACCCGCCGACGTCGGAGACCACCGTCGGCCCCGGGTCCTCGACCCGGACCACCAGCAGGGCGGGGTCCGTCCAGTCCAGCACCACGACCGCCTGCCGGGCCGCCGAGTGCCGGATGACGTTGGTGAGGCCCTCCTGGACGATCCGGAAGGCGGTGAGGTCGACGGTGGCGGACAGCGCGCGGCGCTCGCCGCGCTCGTGCACCTCGGCCTCCAGTCCCACCCGGTCGGCCTGCTCGGTGAGTTCGTCCAGCCGGTCCAGCCCGGGGGCCGGGCCGCGCGGCGCCGCCCCGGGCCCGCGCAGCGTCGCCAGCACCTGGCGGACCTCGCCGAGCGCCTCCTTGCTGGTCGACTTGATGGTGACCAGCGCGGTGCGGGCCTCCTCCGGCCGCCGGTCGAGCAGCGCCAGCGCGACCCCCGCCTGGATGTTGATCAGTGACAGGCTGTGCGCCAGGATGTCGTGCAACTCCCGGGCCATCTTGAGTCGTTCCTCGTTGGCCCGGCGCTCCTCCAGCTGCTGGCGGAAGGCCCGGTGGGCGGCGATCCGCTCGCGCCGGAACCGGACGATCTCGGCGATCGCCAGCACCAGCAGCAGCCAGGCCAGCAGCCCGAGTTCCTGCAGCCAGGCGGTGCCGGACGGCGGGGCGGCCCGCTGCCAGCTCGCGGGCAGCACGAAGGTGACAAGCACGTGCACCAGGTAGACCCCGCCCAGGCCGGCCCAGGCCGCCCGGCGGTGCCCGGCGGCGATCGCGGCGCAGCAGGCGATCAGCCAGCTCAGGAACGCCGGCCCGTACGGGTACCCGGCGGCCAGGTACCCGGCGGTGACCACCGAGGTGCCGGCCACCACCGCGACCGGACGGCGGCAGCGCAGCACCAGCAGGGCCGGCCCGAGCAGCAGCAGGAGGTAGCCGAACGCGTCCAGCGGCGCCCGCCCGGGCTGGTTGTGCGCGGCGAACCGCGAGCCGACCAGCTGGACCACCGCGACCGCCGCCGCCAGCCCCAGCGGCAGGCCCGCCTTGGCCGCGCGCACCCACGGCGGGCGCCACGGCTCGGGCGGCTCCGGCGCGGCCGGATCCTCCGCGGACGGCTCCGGCGGCTCCTCCGCAGGCGGCTCCGGCGGCTGGGACGTGGGCGGCATCATGCCCACAAGCTAGACCCGCTCCCCGCCCCCGCGCGTCCTCCACGGGTGGCGTTCGGACGTACTCCCGCTGAAGTACGCCCGAAGGCCGCCCTACTCCCCCGCCCTGCCCGTCTCAACGGTCTGGCGGTCTAGCGGTCCTCGGTGGCAGCCCGCGCCTCCTCCTCCGCCTTCTCGAAGGTCGCCGACGCCTCCGGCCGCGCCAGCGTGACCACCAGCTCCCCGTCGCTCACGTCCGCGATCAGCGTGTCCCCCTCCCGCACGGAGCCGTCCAGCAGCAGGTTGGAGATCCGGTTGTCCAGCTCCGACTGGATCGTCCGGCGCAGCGGCCGGGCCCCGAACTCCGGCTGGTACCCGCGGTTGACCAGGAACTCCTTGGCCGCCTCGGTGACGTCCAGCCGGACGTCCTGTGCCCGCAGCCGCCGCCGGCTGCGCTCCAGCAGCAGGTCCACCACCGACAGCAGGTCCTTCCGGGTGAGCCCGTGGAAGACGATCACCTCGTCGATCCGGTTGAGGAACTCGGGCCGGAAGTGCCCGCGCAGGTCCCGCATCAGGTCGTCCCTGATCTGGTCCACGTTCCCGGAGTGGTCCAGGATCCGCTGCGAGCCGATGTTGCTGGTCATGATCACCACGGTGTTGCGGAAGTCGACCGTACGCCCCTGGGAGTCGGTCAGCCGCCCGTCGTCCAGCACCTGGAGCAGCAGGTTGAAGACGTCCGGGTGCGCCTTCTCCACCTCGTCGAAGAGCAGCACGCTGTATGGCTTGCGGCGCACCGCCTCGGTCAGCTGCCCGGCCTCGTCGTAGCCGACGTACCCGGGCGGGGAGCCCACCAGCCGGGAAACGGTGTGCTTCTCCTGGAACTCGCTCATGTCGAAGCGGATCATCCGGTCCGGGTCGCCGAACAGCAGCGCCGCCAGCGCCTTCGCCAACTCGGTCTTGCCGACGCCGGTCGGGCCGAGGAAGAGGAAGGAACCGGTCGGCCGCTCCGGGTCGCCCATCCCGGCCCGGCCGCGGCGCACCGCCTGGGCGACGGCGGTGACCGCCTCGTCCTGGCCGATCACCTTCTCGTGCAGGTGCTCCTCCAGTTTGAGCAGCCGCTCCTTCTCGGTCGCGTTCAGCTCCGCGACCGGGATGCCGGTCCGGGAGGACAGCACCTGCGCGATGTCGTCGGCCGTCACGTCGACGACCTCCTCGCGGGACTCGGCGACCGCCGCCAGCTCGTCCTCGGTCTGCCGCAGCTCGGTCTTCAGATTGGCGGCCCGGACGAACTCCTCGTCCGCGACGGCCTCGTCCAGCTCCCGCTTCAGCTTGGTGATCCGGTCCTGCACCCCGGTCGCCTCGGTGGACCCGCTCAGGCTGCGCAGCCGCACCCGCGCGCCGGCCTGGTCCAGCAGGTCGATCGCCTTGTCGGGCAGGAAGCGGTCGCTGACGTACCGGTCGGAGAGCGCCGCCGCCGCGTCCAACGCCTCGTCGGTGAACCGCACCTGGTGGTGCGCCTCGTAGGCGTCGCGCAGCCCGTGCAGGATCTCGATGGTCTCCTCGACGCTCGGCTCGGGCACCAGTACCGGCTGGAAGCGCCGTTCCAGCGCGGCGTCCTTCTCCACGTGCTTGCGGTACTCGTCCAGCGTCGTCGCGCCGACCACGCTCAACTCGCCGCGCGCGAGCGCCGGTTTGAGGATGTTGCCGGCATCCATCGAGCCCTCGCCGCCACCGCCCGCGCCGACCACGGTGTGCAGCTCGTCCAGGAACAGGATCACGCTCTTCTCGGCGGCCGTGACCTCGTCGATCACGTTCTTCAGCCGCTCCTCGAACTCTCCCCGGTACTTGGAGCCCGCCACCAGCGCGGTCAGGTCGAGGGCGACCACCCGCTTCTCCTTGAGACTCCGCGGCACTTCCCCGGAGACGATCCGCTGGGCCAGGCCCTCGACGATCGCGGTCTTGCCGACGCCCGGCTCCCCGATCAGTACCGGATTGTTCTTGGTCCGCCGGGAGAGGATCTCGACGGTCTGCTCGATCTCCTCGGCCCGCCCCACCACCGGGTCCAGCCGGCCCGAGAGCGCCTCCGCGGTGAGGTCGCGCCCGTACTCGTCCAGCGTCGGCGTCTCGCTCGGGTGCGCGCCCGTACTGCTGCGCTCGCCACCGGTACCGCGCCCCTCCAGCACCGACTTCAGCACCTCCTGCGAGGGCGCCGATTTGCGCAGCGCCACGCCCGCACCCGAACGCTCCTGGTCCAGCAGCGCGCCGAGGATGTGCTCCGGCCCGATGTACGAGGCACCGGCCGCCTGCGAGCGGGCGTGCGCGGCGAGCAGCGCGCGCTTGGCCGAAGGGGTGAGCGCCGGCTGCCCGTCCACCGCGTCGGGGTTGCCGACCGGCAGGGCGTGCTCCAGATCGCCGGACAGCTGGTCCGGGTCGATGCCCGCGCGCTCCAGCATCCGCCGCGAGGGGTCCACCTGGGTGGCCGCCCAGGCCAGGTGGGCGGTGTCGAGGTCACTGGAACCGTCCTCGGACGCGCGCCGCGCGGCCAGTGCGAGCAACTCCTGCGAGGACTCGCTGAGCAGCCGCCCGATCGGCACCCGCTGCACGGCGGGCGGGGAAGCCAGCGGGCTCATTCCGAAGAACCGGCTGAGGAGATCGGAGAACGGATCGTTCGATCCGAACGGGGGCATGGTCACGGCGATTCACCTTTCCCAAGCGGTTTGCAGCCACACAAACACAGGCCGTGCGACCGCGCCTGTCGAGTCGGACGGCGCCTCCCACAGCCGCCGTCAGCGGCCCACCGTCAACGGCCCGCCGTCAGCCGTCAGCCGGTGAAACGATCCAGCAGCACACCGCCGCTGTACGTCACCGCCATCGCCAGCAACCCGCCCGCGACATTGCGCCCCACCGCCCGGGCCGGACCGGCCCCGCCCATCCGGGCACTCGCCCAGCCCGACAGCGTGAGCGCGGCCACCACCGACACCACCGTCACCGGCAGCCGCCACGCCTGCGGCGGCAGCAGCACCGCCAGCAGCGGCACCAGCGCGCCCAGCGTGAACGCGGCCGCGCTGGCCAGCGCCGCCTGCCACGGATTGGTCAACGCCTCCGGGTCGATGCCGAGTTCGGTCTGCGCGTGGGCCGCGAGCGCGTCCCGCTCGGTCAACGCCACCGCCACGTCCCGGGCCAGGTCGTCCGTCAGCCCGCTGCCCCGGTAGTAGTCGGTGAGTTCGTCGAGCTCCCCCCTCCGGGTCGTCCGCCAGCTCCCGCCGCTCCTTCGCCAACGCGGCCCGCTCGGTGTCCCGTTGGGTGCTGACCGACACGTACTCGCCGGCCGCCATCGACATCGCCCCCGCCAACAACCCGGCCACCCCCGCCGCGAGCAGCGCCGTCCGCGAACCGGTCGCGCCCGCCACACCCGTCACGATGCCCGCCGTCGACACCACGCCGTCATTGGCCCCCAGCACCGCCGCCCGCAGCCAGTTCAGGCGCGCCGACAACTCCGCCCGTGTCTCCCCGACCTGCCCAGCCACCGCCCACCACTCCCCGACACCTGACCGACCCCCCGATCCTCACCCACCACCCACCGCCCCGCCACCCCGCCGACCGGACACCGCGCGTCAACGGCCGGGCCGCACCACCCACCGCCCCGCCACCCCGCCGACCGGACACCGCGCGTCAACGGCCGGGCCGCACCACCCGCCGGCCCAACACAGGCGCCAACGCCCGCCGTAGATCCTCCGATCCCCGGTAGAGCACCCCGGTCATCCCCAGCGCCACCGCCGCATCGACGTTCTCCTGCCGGTCATCGACGAACAGGCACCGCTCCGGCGCCACCCCGGCCCGCTCCGCGGCGATCTCGTAGATCCTCCGATCCGGCTTGGCACTGCCCACCAGGGAACTGTTCACCACCTCGTGCGCCAGCTCCGTCAGCCCCAGCCGCGCCAGGTCCTCGTCCAGCCACACCGTCGCATTGGTCACCAGCACCACCCGGCAGTGCTCCCGCACCTGCCGCAGCAGCCCCACCGCGACCTCGTCCGCCCAGAACGGCGAGTTCGCGAACGCCTCCGCCAGCCCCCGCGCCTGCGCCTCCGACACCCGCCCGACCAGCCCGCGCGCGATCGACTCCACCCACTCCGCCTTGCCGATCCGCCCCAGCAACAACGGCAGGTCATTCTCCGACGCGAACCCGACACCCGCCGTACTCCCCTCCCCCACCCCCGCCGCCCGCTCCAACGCCGCCACCCCGGCCCCGTCGAAGAACCGGATCACACCGTCCACGTCACACAGCACCGCATCAAACGCCCTGGCAGTCATCCCGCCTCCCTACCAGCAGCAGCACCACACCCGGAGACCGGGGTACGGGGTACGGGGTGCGGCCGGCGCTGACGAGGCCCACTCTTGGCCCTCGGCTAACCCCGGCCGACAGTTGGGCCCGGGTCTCCCCCGGCCCCCCGGAAAGACCGGGGGACAGCTGCCCTACGGAGCTGGATCTCCCGGCAACCGGTCGCACCAGGCCGACCGCAACCCCCGCCACCGACAACGCCCGAGGGCCGGCCCCGGAGGTGAGTACCTCCCGGACCGGCCCTCAGCGCACTGGTGGGCGCGGACGGTTTCGAACCGCCGACATCTGCTTTGAAAGCTCGTTCGACGCCCCGGGCAGGCTTGGCGAAGCCGCACGCCCCTGCCGGTAGCCGGGCGCAGGCAGCCTCCGCTGCCGCCTCACGTCCGTCGGTGTTGCCGTCAGGATCTGCCGTCAGCGGAGTCCAGCAGCGGAGATGGCTTGAACCCGCAACCTCTTCGTCCCGAATGAGGTCCGGGTCGGCGGCCAAGCTGAACAGATACTCGAACGCGCTGGTCAGAGTGTTGGTCCACGTTGGCTATGCCCTGGTCGGAGGGGCCCTGATCTCAAGATCTTCTCCCGGAATTCTCCCAGGCCTGGGTGTGGACCGCATCGGGGAACAGGGCTGTGTCGCCGGCCGACCCGGACGGCTTCGGTCTCCAGAACGGCCAGCACGGCGTCCGTGCCCGTGGTGAGGCCGCGGCGCGGTTCTCAGAGCCTCGCCCGCTAGCGACGGGGGTGACTGAGGAGGGCGGAAGGTGCCACGGATCAAAGCAGCGGCTCGCCCGAGCCTGCGAGATGCTTGCGGATCCGTACGACGTCAGCGCGGTCCTTGCTGCGGTCGTAGAGCTGCTTCCAGCGGAGTACGCGACGAAGGGGTGAGAATGGGATGCCATGGATCAGTTCTGCTTCTTCGATCAGTTCATCGCGCTCACACGTCCCCGGAAGCCACATGTCGAAGGCTTCGATCGCGCCATCGAACAGCAGGGCCATTCGTCCGTGGCCCGAAGGTGCGGAAACCGGGGGCGCGAGCGCCGTGATGATCTCCCATGCCTGACCGCGGGCCACGATGTCCAGGTCGCCAACGTCCAGCTTGAGGCCGTGTGCGAGCAGGGGTCCGCTCCCTGCGACCACATAGTCGCAGGTTGGCAGGTGCAGGGACATGAGCTTCTGCACTAGCGGGTGCTGGCTCAGGTCCACTGGACCTCCTATAGCGGCGACAGTCCCATCGCCAAGCGGGCGACCACACCCATAGCGAGTGCGGTGGAGACGCTCGTCAGCGTACCGAGGAGAAAGAACTCCGACACGTACTTGCCCCCCTTGTCGAGCTCAGGAGTCCGGGCCAGGGACTTCGCCGCCAGGGCCAGGGCCGCTGCCTCGGAGTGTCCAGCAATCAGGAACGCGAAGAGCACACCTCGTTCCAGCCACCCGATCACGAGCCCTCGATGCATGAAGTCCAGCGCATGCGTCCTCTGGTTGGCATCGCTTAGCGCTTCGACTTCCACCTTGACGTGATGCGTCACCCACAGTGCTACCTTCCCGCCGCAGAAGACCGTGAGAAGAAGGCACGAAGAAATCACCGCGACTCGGTCGTCAAGGGCGATGTGGTGTGCGCGCATCGTTGACCATGGCCCGGCTGCCCAGATGCCGATCAGTAGAGCCAGTGCGAGAAGCGTGACAGCAGCGCGTCCGATACTGGCGGAGGCATCTGAGAGGCGCTGGTGAAGGTCTGTACTGCGTGGGGGCCACGGCCTTGATCGAAGAACGGAGACAAGTGCGAGACACGCTCCGACAAGCGCGACGGGCCAGAGATGCTTTGGCGTACCCACCAAGGTGTAACAGGCGTATACGGCAAAGAACGCCAAGGTCAGTCGGGGGTATCGCTTGGGCTCGCCGGTAGCGCTTGGCGGCCCGTTCAATCCCAGTCCCCATGGGACAAGCACGGCCGCAGCGATGCCAAGTGCAACGCGAGCTGTCTCCAAAGCTGCCCCCTCAAGTCTGTTCAATCATAGAAAGATTGATCCGCCCTCACCCTTGGGTGCTGAGAGCATAGTCGCCTTGCGGCATGACTGGCCAACCCTAGTGTGGTGACCTCGGATTGATGTGAAAGGCAGTGTGGGCAAGCGAGTTGAAGCGAAAGAGCGCCCCGCTCCGCTGGAGTTTCGCTGGCCTGACAGGCGCCGACGGCCTGGAAGCTATACGACTGCGCAGGGTGAGGGTCGCGGCGAGCTTGGGAGACAACGTGTCACTTCGCTATGAGATCCGCTCGCGGCCCATGGTGGTTGACCCGCTCCCCTATAGAAAGGGCGCATGAGCGGGAGGACAGGACCTCTTGTCCTCATTTCGGTGAACCGCTCATCGGCGCGCGATCTGTGCAGTTGAATGCTTCTGGCGTGGACACCGCCTGCCTGCTGGGCAGAGACCTTTCCCCCAGATGATCAGTCGATCCCTCGAAGGAAGGATGCCTCGTGACCATCACTTCGAAAGTCCCCGCCACCTGCGGCCGGTGCGGAACCCGCCTGAGCCGCACCAACACCGACACCGTGTGCAGCCCGTGCCGCCGTGCGATCGGGCCGGCTGCTGCAGTCGCGCAGGCTGCCCGGTGGCCAAGCCGGTCAGCTGGCTCTCCGCCCCGGCAGAGCGCACCGCGCCGCCGGATGGGTCCAACCTCGGAGACGTCCTGAAGGCCTACCGCGCGCTCCACCAGCTGAAGCAGCAGGACCTCGCCGACCTGCTCGGCTACGACCAGTCGCACGTCTCACTGTTGGAACGCGGGAAACGCGTGATCAAGAACATGGACGAACTCCTGCGCCTGACTCAGGTGTTGGGTCCCACCTGGCCGCGCTCACACAGGTGCGAACCCGAACGGCGCCGCCAGCACCTGGCAGCGCAAGGACGGCCGCTACGAGGGGCGCGTGAACGTGCCGCAGCCGGACGGCACCCGCAAGCGCAAGACCGTCTACGGCGACACGTGGGAGGAGTGCGACGCCAAGCGCCAGGAGCTGGTGAAGGGTGCCCGGGACGAATTCATCCGGCCGCAGCGCAAGAAGACCACGTACGCCAAGTACGAGACCCACATGAGGCTCTACTTGATCCCGCACCTCGGAACGAAGCGCCTGGAGTCGGTGAGCGTTCCCGACGTTCGGCGCCTCGTCGGCGCGGTGACGCGTCAGGCCTCCACCGCGACGGCGAAGGAGTCGCACCGCGTGCTCCGTACGGCCCTTACGGCCGCGTGCCGCGAGGAACTGATCAGCCGGAACGTCGCAACCCTTGTTCCGGCCCCGCGTGTGGAGGTGCGCGAGATGAAGACGTGGACGCTGGACCAGACGATCACCTTCCTGGAGGCAGCTCGCCCGGACCCGCTTACACGGCGTTCGTGCTGGCCATCACGCTGGACCTGCGGCGTGGGGAGATCCTGGGATTGCGCTGGAGCGACATCGACCTGGACCACCGCACGCTCACGGTTCGAAACCAGCTCCAGCGGGTGCAGAAGGAGCTGTACGCCGACAGCACGAAGAACCGGCGGACCCGGGTGATCCCGCTGCCGTCGATGTGCGTCGCTCCGCTCCGCTGGCGACGGCTCCAGCAGGCCCAGCAGCGCGAGGCCGCGGGGAGGGAGTGGCAGGACCCGGAGTACGTGTTCACCACCCGGACCGGCCGGCCGATCGAGCCCCGGAACCTCAGCCGGTCCTTCGAGCGGATCGGTGCTGACGCCGGTCTGCCGCGTATCCGCCTCCACGACACGCGGCACGGCTGCGCGACCATCCTGTTCGCGGCCGGCGTCGCCGCGCGGGTGGTGATGGAGATCCTGGGGCACTCGCAGATCGCCGTGACGTGAACGTCTACAAGCACGGAGGAGACCCGGCGCGAGGCGCTCGCGCACATGGACCGCCTCCTCAAGAGGCGGCGCAAGACGGGCTGACATCAGCCGTTGCCGTCAGTTGTTGCAGTCAAAAGGCCCGCAGCATGATCGCTGCGGGCCTTTTGCGCTGGTGGGCGCGGACGGTTTCGAACCGCCGACATCTGCTTTGTAAGAGCAGCGCTCTACCGCTGAGCTACGCGCCCCCGGTCGTGGCCCGGTGGGCGCACGACGAGTGCCTAGGGTACCTGGTCCCGGGGGGTGGTGGGGGCCAGGCGCCCGGGTGGGGTGGGGGTTGGCGGTGCAGGGCTGGGGGCGGGGGCCGTGGTGGCGGAGGGCCGTGGTGGCGGCGGACTGGCGGCGGCGGAGGGGAGTCCGGGTGGCGTGTGGAGGGGGCGGGGCACGGGCGGCGAGGCGGGGGCGAAAGGGGTGGGAGGGGGTGACGGGTCGGCGGGGTGATCGGGGAGAATGGGGGCCGGATCAGCGGGTCGGAGCAGGGAGCGCGCAGTGACGGTGGCCGGCGGGAGCGGGCGGGGGCGGCGTCGGGCGGGGAGTGCGCTGGCGGACGCGCTGGTGTTGCCCGTGGTGCTGGCGGGTGCGCTGGGGGCGGTCGGCCTGGCGTCGGCCGGGACCGGCGGCTGGTGGGGCCGACGCGGCGGCGGGGAGGGCGTACGGGCGGGGGCCAGGGAGGCCCGGGCCGCGGCGCAGGAGGCGTTCTACGAGCTGGAGGAGACCCAGCGCGAGGTGCAGCTCGCGGTGGAGACGGTCCGTGCGGCGGAGGACGGGCCGACGACGCAGCGCGCGCTGGCCGATCTGGCGGCGATCTCCGGCCGGGTCGACCAGGTCACCGTGAACTACCTGGGCGCGCTCGACGCCCACAACCTGGACAGCGAGACCCTGGACGCGGGCGCGGCCGCGCAGGCCAGGCGCCAGCTGGAGGACGTGAAGGGCCAACTCGGCTCCGCCCGCGCCGAACTGAACGACTTCCTGCGCCGCCTGCAGCCGACCATCCAGCACGCCGAGCAGCAGCTGATGCGGGTCACCCCGGCGGTCGAGCAGGCCAAGCGCGCGCTGCTCACGGCCTCCAACGCGCTGGACGAGGCGCGCGGCGCCGGCCTGCGGGCGGACGACCTGGCGGCCCGGCTGGCCGAGCTGGCTCCGGAGCTGGGGCGGCTGAACGAGGGCCCGGCCCGGCACGGGGTGGCCGGCACGCTGCGGCGCGCAGACGACGTGAAGCAGCGCGCCGAGGCGATCGCCGCCGACGCCGCGCAGCTGCCGGAGCGGGCGCGCGAGATCGACCGGCGGGTGGCGAGCCTGCGGACCCGGATCCAGGCGTTGGAGACCAAGGCCACGACGGTCGAGCCCGCCCTGAGCGAGCTGCGCCGCCGCTTCAGCACCGCCTGCTGGCAGGATCTGCAGCGGGTGCCGGACCAGGTCGCGGAGACCGGGCGCGCCGCCGAGCGCAAGCTCGCCGAGGCCGCCCGTGCCCGGGACGAGCAGCGCTGGGCGGACGCCACGGCCGCGATCGGGACGGTTCGCGCGCTGCTGGACGCCGCGGACGGCTCGGTGGTCGCGGTGAACGACCGGCTGCGGCAGCTGAACGAGGTGCAGCACGACCCCAACCGGGAGATCGAGCGGGCTCGCTTCGCCATCCGGGACGCGCAGCGGCTGGCGATGGCCGGGCGCAGCGCGCCGGACCCGCGGCACGCCGCCCCGCTGGACGAGGCGGTGGCCCGGCTGGACCGCGCGGTGGCCACGCTGGAGGCGGCCGGCAGGCATCCCGACTACTGGGTCTTCCTCACCGAGCTGGCGGCGGTGCGGGAGACGGCCACGCAGGTGATCGGGCTGATCCGCGGCGACCTGGGCGGACACCACTAGCCGGTGACCGCGGGAAACCGGCGGGTCACCTCGGTACCCTGCCGGTATGCCACGCTACGACTTCCGCTGCCGCTCCTGCGGCGCCACCTTCGAGCTCCGCCGTCCGATGGCGCAGGCCGGCGACCCCGCCGTCTGCCCGCAGGGCCACGAGGACACCGTGAAGCTGCTGTCCACCGTCGCCGTCACCGGCGCGGCCGCCGGCCGACCGGCCCCCGCCCCGGGCGGCGGGGGTGGGGGCGGCTGCTGTGGCGGCGGCTGCTGCGGGGGCTGACCAGGGCGCCGACCAAAACGCTGGCCAAAACGCCGACCCAAACGCTGGCCAAAGCGTCAGCCACAGCACTGGCCAGAGCGCGCTGCCCAGGACTGCTAACCCGCCGTAGCCCCCGCCAGGAACCGTCGGACGATCTCCTCCCCCGCCGTCACCCCCACCTCTTCGAGCGCGGTGACGCCGGGGGCCGTCCAGCCGCTGTCCGCCAGTTCGCCGTGCCCCGGCCGCCACCCCGCGTCCGCCGCGAGCAGCAGGTCCGCGTCGAGCAACGAGTCCCCGGCCGCGAGCACGGTGGTCGCGCCGCCGCGCCGTACGACCTCGGCGAGGGCGGCGCTCTTGGTGAGCGGCGCCGGGACGGCGTACACCTTGCGGCCCTGCAGCGAGACCGCCCAGCCGCGCTCGGCGCACCAGCCGGTCAGCTCCTCCAGCCAGCCGGCCGGCAGCGCAGGGCGCTCGACCACCAGGTAGGCGAACAGTTCGTCGGCGACGCGCCGCTTGTGCGTCCACTCCGGGTCGGCGCACAGCGCGAGCCGTCGGACGACCTCCTCCAGCGGGACCGAGCCGGCGGCGATCCGCGCGGTGATCTCGGTGCGCCAGTCCCGGTCCGGCACGCCGTCCACCAGCAGCTGCCCGCCGTTGGCGCAGATCGCGTACTCGGGGACCCAACCCGGGGTCGGGCCGGGCAACTTGACCCGCTCGTACTGCTCCGGCGTCCGGGTGGTGGAGGGGACGAAGCGGGCCTGCCGGGCGAGGTCGGCGAGCAGTCCGGCGGCCCGTTCGGTCATGTAGGACAGCGGCCGGCCCTGGTACACCTCGACGCAGAGCAGCCGCGGCGCGAGCCGGTCGGGAACGTCCAGGGCAAGGGCCCGGTCTGAGTAGATCAGCGTCCGGTCGAGGTCGCTGGCCACCAGAACACCCATCAGGACTTCCCCTCCGTCGCGGACACCACAGACGCCACAGACACGTCAGGCAGCTCTGGCACCTCGGGCACCTCGGGCACCACGGACCGCCCGTCGGCCCCGGTCGCCCCGCGGCTGTAGCGGGGGTGGATCAGACCGACGCAGGTGTACGGCAGGCCGTCCACCTCCTCGACCTCGACGCCGCGCTGGGCGGCGAGCAGCCGGACGTGGTCCAGGTCCGTACCGGCGCCGCGACGGGCGAGGATCCGCCAGGGGACGCGGCGCAGCAGCACCCGGGTGGTCTCGCCGACGCCGGGCTTGACCAGGTTGACGTTGTCGATGCCGTACTCGGTGCTGATCCGCTCGACGGCGGCCCAGCCGGCCCAGTCGGGTGCCCGGTCCGGGTCGGCGGACAGCCGGTCCGCACCTTCGACCGCCGAGGCGCGCACGTCGCCGAAGCAGGAGGCCACGGCGTCCAGGAAGGCCGCCGAGACGTCGCTGCCGGCCAGCCCGGTGTAGTGCTTGGCCCCGTGGAAGTCGTCCGGCCCGATCAGCCCGGCCCGCAGGACGGTGCGCGAAACCAGCCCGGACACCGTGGAGTTGAGGCAGGCGGACGGGATCAGGAAGTCGTCCCGGGTGCCGTACGTGCGCACGCAGCGGCCGGGGTCGGCGAGCACCGCGAGGTCCGGGTCGAAGCGGGTGCCGGCCAGCGCGTCGGCGAGTTCGCGGGTGATCGCGCCCTTGCCGGTCCAGCCGTCCACGAACACCACGTCCTCGGCCCGGTGGTGGGCGGCCAGGTACCGCAGCGCGACGGGGTCGATGCCGCGGCCCCGCACGATCGAGACGGCGTAGTGCGGTACGGACAGGCCGTGGGCGAAGGCCAGCCAGCGGCGGATCAGGATGCCGACGGGTGTGCCGGCCCGGGCCAGCGAGGCGAGGACCAACCCGGGGCCGCGCTCGCGCAGCAGCGTCTCGGCGACGGTGCCGACGGCAAGCGCGATCCGGCGGGCGGAGCCGTGCAGCGCCTGGTGGAACAGCTCCTGGTACTCGGGGCTGGGCTGGTACTCGACCGGCAGCGACTCGGCGTAGTGCGCGCCGCCGTTCTGCACGGCCTCCTCGCGCTCCTCGGTGGGGGCTTCCAGGGCGACCCCGGTGAGGTCCTTCAGCAGCCAGGCCACCTCCTCGGCGCGGTACGAGGAGAACTCCGGCCCGTACAGCGGCGTGGGCAGAGCAGCAGCCGACCCGCCCGACCCCGCCGACCTGCCTGACCTGCCCGACCCCGCCGACCCGCCTGACCCGCCCGCCCCGGCCGGCAACGCCACCGGTCGGTGCGAGGGCAACACCGCGAGCACCACCCGGTCGGTGACCTCCCGCAGCCGGGCCAGCAGTGCCCGCTCGCCCCGGTGCAGCGCCGGGGTGTCGGCGACGTCGTCCACCACCAGCACGATGGCGTCGAAGCGCCGCGCCGGGTCGGTGCCGGGGGCGACGTTGTACGCGTAGCGCTCGCGCGAGGCGGCGTCCTGCGGGTCGTCGTGGGCCGGGAAGGCCAGTCGGGTACGGATGGCGTAGCCGGGGTCGTCCACCGCCAGGACTGGCGAGCGGGTGGTGGTGGAATACCGGACGCGGTCGCCGCCGAGCTGCTCGGACAGGGTGTCGGCCAGGCGCAGCGGCGCGTACATCAGCTCCTCGAAGCCGAGCACCAGCACCCGCTGCGCCTCGGCGGGCAGGGCCTCGGCCAGTTGCCCGGCCAGCCGGGGCAGTACGGCGTCCAGCCGGGCGCGGTCGCGGACGGTGAAGCCGTGCCGGCCACCGTCCGGGAGTCCGGCGGGCCAGTCCAGCTCGACCCGGACCAGCGGCGCGGGGTCGGCCACCGAAAGCACGCCGCCCACCGAAGGCGCATCACCCCCCGGGGCCACCTCACCCCCCGGGGCCACCTCGCCCGCCGTCGCCGCCGCGATCAGCCGTTCGGCCCGCTCCAGGATGTCCTCGGGCAGCTCGACGCCGCCGCTCGCGGTGGCCACCAGGTCGAGCCGGACGCCGAGTTCGGCGGCGGCGTCGGTGAGCCGGTCCCGGTCGGCGGCGGAGCGCAGGTCGACCAGGGCGACCACGACGTAGTGGTCGCGCGGGTGGCGGGCGTGCAGTTCGCGGATGGTGTTGAGCACCGTCCGGCCGGTCGAGAACTCGTCGTCCACCAGCACCAGCGGCCCGTCCCCGGCGAACAGGTCGGGGTCGGCCGGTAGCAGCAGGTGCGAGGTGGCGTGCGAGTGCTCCTCCTCGAAGCCGCCGAGCGGGGGGATCCCGGGCACCGGGCGGCGGGTGGAGTGCAGGTAGGGGGCGTCGAGGCCGTCGGCGACGCTGTGGCCGAGGCCGGTGGCGGTCTCCGCGTAGCCGAGGACGACGGCCCGCGCGGCCGTCTCCTCGCCGAGCAGTTCGCGGACCCGGCGGCCGAGTTCGAGTCCGGCACCGTGGACCACCGAGGGCCGCTGTGGCACGTGCTTGCCGAGCACGTTGGAGACCAGCAGGTGTGCGCGCTTGCGGTTCTCCCGGAGGGCCAGGCCGACGAGTTCGGGGAGGCGCTCGGAGCCGGTCAGCGTGATCCCGGCCCGGTCGGCGACCCAACGGCCGGTCCACGTCTGCGATGTTGCTGTCACTGCTGGTCCTGCCTTCGGTGGTGCGATGGTGCGTTCGTCATTTTCTGGCCCGTCATCCATGGCCCGTCGGCCACGGCTCGTCGGCCACGGCTCGTCGTCCATAGCCCGTCGTCCACGGCTCGTCGTCCCCGGCCCGTCATCCACTGCTCGTCATCCATGGCCCGTCCTGTCCGCCGTACGGAAACTCGTCCTATCCGCCATAAGGAAACGGGAGGCGACGGTTCGCGCTCAGCCACGCGAACAGCCTCAGCCGCACAAGCAGGCCGACAGCAGCTCCGCGAAGCTCACGTCCTCCCGGGCCACCCCGAACACCTCCGCCCGCAGGAGCACCCGCTCCGCCCAGGCGCGGTGCGGCCGGGCCTCGTTCATCTTGTTGGTGTACGCCGAGCGCAGTACCCCGCCGCCGTCCTGCTCCTGGCGGAGGATGTCACGGGCGTCGCAGTACTCCTCGTGTGTGACCACGGAGAGTGCGTGCACGGCGGGCACGTGGCTGGGGTGGATGCAGGTCTTGCCGAGCAGGCCGTTGGCCCGGTCGAGTTCGACCTCCCGGATCAGCCCGTCCAGGTCGTGTTCGATGATCCGGCGGCGGATCTCCTCGCCGGAGGCCCGGACGGTCCCGACGGCGGCGCCGAAGGACGCCTCGGTGAACGGGGTGCGGCGCAGCTGCGGCTTGAACATCCGCTCCTGCACGGGAAAGTACTCCCAGACCGGGCCGGTGACGGTGTGCCCCGTGCCGTCCGCCCGGCCGAGCACGTTGACCACGTCCCCGATCACCGCCGCGACCAGCGCGACGTCGTAGGCGGTCAGGTCGGGCGAGCGTCGCAGGCCGTACGCGGAGCAGAGGTCGGTGACGCCGAGGCGGACGGCGAGTACCCGCTCCCGGTGTCCGGCGAGCAGTTCGGCGATGCCGAAGAGCTGCTCGCGCCGGGTCTCCAGGTGGGCCAGTTCGGGCGATTCCAGGACGGGCATGGCGAAGAGCCGTCGCCCGGTGGCGGCCTCGGCGGCGGCGAGTGCGGCCAGGTAGGCGCCGCCGTTCTCCGGGGTGAATTTGGGCAGCACGAAGCCGCTGAGCAGCTCGACGGCCGGACCGAGCCGCTGGGCCAGGTCGGGAATCTGGGCGGCGGCGCGGACTCTGATGAAGAGCAGTGGGTGACTCTGTGCACAGTCGGTGAAATCCTTGACCAGGTCATTCAACTGCTCGACCAGGTTCCGCTCCCCGGCGTCCACCTCGTGGTCGGCGATTGCGTCCTCGAGGCAGAGCACCATGGACACCACGCCCCGAGCAGCCTGTTTGCGGATGTCGGCGGCGAGTGCGGGCCTGGTGGCCGGGCTGTAGAGGGTGCCGCCGAGCGCGGTGGCGAGCACCTCGGGCTCGCTCTGCGCGGTGAACGCACGGGGCTGCTCCAGGAAGAGCCGGCCGCGTACGTCCTCGGCGAGGTGGCCGAAATGGCGCAAGGTGCTCTCCTCCAGAATGTGGACGGGCCTCGGCCCCTTGCCGACGACGCCCCTGTCGACCGGACGGCGTCGCTGCCGGCCGGCCGAGGCCGCCGTCAACCGGCCGACACCCTGGTCAACCGGCCGACCGGGTGCCATGGTTCCCCGGTCGCGCCACGGGTGGACGTCCCTCCGCCGAACCCCCCGGGGGGCCTACGACCGCCCATCGTACGGACGGGATCCGGCCGCCCCCGGTTCCCCGGCACTGAACTCCCGGAACATCCCGGTCCACTTGGACGATCATGGGTTCGGCGGCGCCAAACCCCGGGAAGCGCAAGTCTTGGCAAAGTCCGACCCGGCGGGGACCGGTCCGGTCACGTTGTCCGAAGGGGTGGCGAACAGGCAGGATGGTCCGCTATGACGCACGTGATGGCCAAGGGCGCCAACATCGCACTGCCGGCGGCGGCGGTCCGCGCCGTGCTGCGCTGGAGCGCCACGCCCGGTGCGCCGGACGTGGACGCGTCCGCGCTGCTGCTCGGCGCCACCGGCAGGGTCCGTTCGGACGCCGACTTCGTCTTCTACAACCAGCCGCGCCACCCCTCCGGCCTGGTCCGCCACCTGCCCAAGCAGCAGACCTCCGGCGGCGCCGAGATCATCGACACGATCGAGGTCGAGCTCGGCAAGCTGCCCGCCGACGTGGACCGCGTGGTGCTGGCCGGCTCCTCCGAGGGCGGGCCCTTCCGCGCGGTGCCGGGCCTGCGGCTGCTGCTGTTCGACGCCACGGCCGGGGAGGGCGCGCCCGCGCTGGCCGAGTTCGGGATCAGCGACGCCGAGAGCGTCACCGCGCTGGTCGCGGGCGAGCTGTACCGGCGGTCCGGGTCGTGGAAGTTCCGGGCGATCGGCCAGGGCTACACCTCGGGGCTGATCGGCCTGGCCACCGACTTCGGCATCACCGTCGAGGACGAGGCGGCGGGCGCCGCACCCGGTCCGGCGCCGACCCCGGCGCCGGTCTCCACCGGCTCGCCCACCGGCGCGGTGGACCCGCGCAGCACCCCGCTGCCGGACCGGCGCTCGGCCGCCCCCGAGCCGGGCACCTTCACCCTGGCCCCGGCCGTCCCCCAGCCGCAGCCGCAGGCCGCCCCGACCCCGGTCGGCGCCACCACGGGCGCACCGACGGGCGCACCGCTCACCGCACCGCCGCCGCCCTCGACCCCACCGACCATGACGCCCCCGCTGGCGGCCCCGCCCACCGCGCCCCCGGCCGTCCCGCCGGCGCCGCCCACCCCGCCACCGGGCCACCAGCCCGGCACCGGCTACGGCTACCCGCCGCCGCAGCCCGGCACGGGGTACGGCTACCCGCAGCCCGGGACCGGTTACGGATACCCGCAGCCCACCCAGCCGTACCAGCAGCAGCCGGCCGCCGGTTACGGCTACCCCCCGCCGAACCAGCCCGTCCCGCCGCAGCCGCACCCGGGCGGCTACGGCTACCCGCCGCCCGGCACCGGCCAGCAGCCGCCCGTCCCGCCCCAGCCTCCGACGGGCCAGCCTCCCGCCGGCCAGTCCCCGGCACCCACCGGCGAGGAGTTCGCGCTGCCCCCGCAGGGCCCGCAGTTCCAGCCCCGCTGACACCCGTCCGGGGCGGGGGCCGCCCGACACCGGCGGCCCCGCCCCGAACGCGCGGCGTCCGTCAGTCGCCGCCCGGCTGGTTCTTGTAGCCGCGCTGCCACTGCATCCCGAACCCGTACAGCCGGTCGATGTCCGACTGGAACCCGTTGACGTACCGCACCTCGCGGCGCACCGTCAGCTGGTTGTCCCCCGCGTTCTCGATCAGCACCACGGCGCAGGAGCGCGCCGCCCGGGCCCGCTCCTCCAGCTTGATCTCGATCCGAGGACCGGTCTGCGGCACGATCGTCACCACCGCCTGCGACTGCTCGAAGGCCGGCGTGCCGTCGTAGATGTAGACGAAGATCAGCAGCCGCTTGAACTTGTCCTTCTTCTCCAGGTTGACGTACATCGTCTCGCCCGACGGCGCCCCGTACTGGTCGTCGCCGCTGAGCTTGACGTAGGGCGCGTTCTGGAGGTCGCCGAAGAGGCCGCCGAGCGGCTGCACCACGCCCGTGGAGCCGTCGGAGAGTTCGTACATGCAGGCCAGGTCGAGGTCGACGTTCATCGGCTCGTTGCCCTGCGGGGAGTCCGGCTCCCGCGGGCTGAGGATCCGCGGGCTGAAGAACCGCTTGACCGTGTCCCGGGTGCTCGAACGGCCGGTGCCGGCGCGCATCGACCAGTGCAGGTTGACGTAGAGGTAGCCGGTGGTGGCGGCGGACCCGGTGATCGCGTGCTGCGGGGCCGACTTGGTGAGTATGACCTTGTGCTGACCGCCCGGGTTGTCGAAGGTGTAGCTCCGGTCCCCGCGCAGGTACTCCCAGATCGAGACCATCCCGTCCTCTCCCCCTGCTCCCGCCAGGCGATCTGACGTTCCGCCGACCAATGATCGGGCATCGGCCCGGCCGACGGATACCCCGTCCACGCCCTCCCCTACCCCGCCAGGCGAACCACGGGCGAACCACAGCCGAACCGACGGGTCGATTGGCCGGAGCAAGCCGCCCTCCCGTAACATGCCGCCCCTTCGGACGCGATATCGTCTAGCCGCACAGGTGTCCCGCCCGCCCCTGCGCGGGCGCGGTGGGGCAGCCGTGCGGTGACGAACGAACCGTCAGGCAGTGCCCGCGCGGCGGAACCTGACCGCCTGTGTCGCACTGTGAACCTGTCCCCTGCGGAAACCCGAGGCCCGACCCGCAATGAACCTGACCTCCATACAGCTGGTCTGGACCGTCGTCGGCGGCGCAGCCCTGCTGTTCGTCTCCGTCCTGATGGCGACGCTGCGTTTCAAGAACACGAAGAAGGACGAGGCCGGCGACTCCTGGGAGCGCAGCGAGGAGCGTCGCCGCCGCAAGGAGATGATCTACGGCATCTCCTCGTACACGCTGCTGTTCTGCTGTGCCGGTGTCGCCGCCGCGCTGTCCTTCCACGGCCTGGTCGGCTTCGGCAAGGAGAACCTGGGCCTGGCCGGCGGCTGGGAGTACCTCGTCCCGTTCGGCCTGGACGGCGCCGCGATGTTCTGCTCGGTGCTCGCCGTCCGCGAGGCCAGCCACGGTGACGCCGCGCTCGGTTCCCGGCTGCTGGTCTGGGTGTTCGCGATCGCCTCGGCCTGGTTCAACTGGGTGCACGCCCCGCGCGGCTTCGGCCACGCCGGCGCCCCGCAGTTCTTCTCCGGCATGTCGATCTCGGCGGCGATCCTGTTCGACCGCGCGCTGAAGCAGACCCGCAAGGCCGCGCTGCGCGAGCAGGGCCTGGTGCCCCGCCCGCTGCCGCAGATCCGCATCGTCCGCTGGCTGCGCGCCCCGCGTGAGACCTACGCGGCCTGGTCGCTGATGCTGCTGGAGAACGTCCGCAGCCTGGACGAGGCGGTCGAGGAGGTGCGCGAGGAGCGCCAGGCGAAGCTGGACGCCAAGGTCCGCGCCCGCACCGCCGACCGCCGCGAGCGCGCCGAGCTGAAGGCCATCTCCCGCCAGGGCGGCGGCATGCTGGCCCGGGCCCGCGGTGGCCGCCAGGTGCCCGCCCTCACGGCTGCCGGAGACGGCCCGAGCGCTACGGAGCCTGCCCTAGCCGCGGAGACTGACGCCACCTCCTCGACCTCGCACACCTCCACCGCTTCGGCGGAGCCCGCCGCCCTGGACAGCGGCCGCCGCCCCCGCGCCGCCGTGGGCTCCTCGTACTCCTCGTACTCGTCCCCCTCGACGTACTCGTCCGCCGCGTCCTCCTCGGGCTACTCGTCGTCCTCGGACTACTCGTCGTCCTCGGCCTATTCGTCCTCCTCGAGCTCCTCGGCCGACTCCTTCGGTTCGTCCCGTCGCGGCTCGTCCATCGACCTGTCGGCCGACGACGACACCCTGTCGATGCCGAAGCTGGACTCGCTGGAGCGCAAGCTGCGCGCGATCGAGCAGCAGCTCGGCTGACCCCACCCCCGCACGACGCGCGACGCACAACTCAAAACGCACAACTCAAAACGCGCACCACACACAACACACGACGCACAACGCGAAACGGCCGCCCCCGGGATTTCCCGGAGGCGGCCGTTTCGCATGTCCTGCCGGCGGCGGCTACGTGTCGGAGCCGACCAGCTCCGGTTCCTCGTCCGCGCCCTGGCGCCGGTTGCGCAGGATCGACGAGCCGAGCGCGAGGCCGATGAAGGCGACGCCGATCAGGCCGGTGACGATCTCCGGGATGTGGTACT
This sequence comes from Kitasatospora sp. NPDC051164, assembly GCF_044455625.1. Lineage (NCBI taxonomy): Bacteria > Bacillati > Actinomycetota > Actinomycetes > Kitasatosporales > Streptomycetaceae > Kitasatospora > Kitasatospora sp. NPDC051164. The sequence goes on from NZ_JBITFB010000004.1 coordinate 325,813, forward strand.
TGATGCCGACCAGCAGGATCACGGACAGCGCGCCGATCGCGTAGTGCGCGCCGTGCTCCAGGTAGACGTAGTCGTCCAGGGTGCCCTTGCGGACCAGGAAGACGGTCAGCGAGCGGATGTACATCGCGCCGATGCCGAGGCCCAGGGTGATCTGGAAGATGTCGCTGGAGATGGCGAACGCGCCGACCACGCCGTCGAAGGAGAACGACGCGTCCAGGACCTCCAGGTAGAGGAACAGGAAGAACGCGGCCTTGCCGGCGACCTGGACGACCGACTTGCCGGACTTCTCTGCCTCCTCCTCGCGCTCGGACTCCTCTTCCAGGCCGGACTCGAAGATCGAGGACAGGCCGCCGACGACGAGGTAGGTGACCAGGCCGAGGACACCGGCGAGCAGAACGGTTTCGGCGTGCTCCCCGGCGAAGAAGTTGGAGGCCAGTAGCAGGGCGACCAGGGCGACGACGGTGGAGAAGGCCTCCAGCTTGCCGACCTTCTCCAGCGGGCGCTCGATCCAGGACAGCCAGTTGTAGTCCTTCTCCTCGAACACGAAGTCCAGGAAGATCATGAGCAGGAAGACGCCTCCGAAGGCGGCGATCGCCGGGTTGGCCGCCTCCAGGTACTGGCCGTAGGTCAGGCCGTCGTAGGTCTTGTCGGAGTGCAGCGCGAGGTCGATGACCGTCGCGGGGTTGAGCTTCGCGGTGAGTCCGACGACCAGCAGCGGAAAGACCAGGCGCATGCCGAAGACGGCGATCAGCACGCCGACGGTCAGGAAGATCTTCTGCCAGTACGGGTTCATCCGCTTCAACACCGTGGCATTGACCACCGCGTTGTCGAACGACAGGGAGATCTCCAGGATGGAGAGGATCAGCACGATGCCGAAGCCTTGGGCTCCCCAGAGCAGTCCGGCCGCAGCCAGGCCGATGGCGGTGATCGCGAACGACCAGCCGAATGTGCGGAGGAACACGGGAGTTGGCTACCTTTCGGGTTCTGGCCGTGCCGGGGGCGGCCTCGTCCCCGAGACGCCCTGACCGGGCCGGGCCCGGTCAGGTCACCCCCGCACTGCCCTCAGTTCTCATGATCGGGTCGGGTGCGATGGTCCGATTTCCGCCCCTACTGTACGTTCACGCCGAAGTCGAGTGCGATGCCCCGCAGGCCGGAGGCGTACCCCTGGCCCACCGCGCGGAACTTCCACTCGCCCGCGTAGCGGTACAGCTCGCCGAAGATCATCGCGGTCTCGTTGGACGCGTCCTCGGACAGGTCGTAGCGGGCGATCTCCTGGCCGTCGACCGAGTTGACGACCCGGATGTAGGCGTTGCGGACCTGCCCGAAGTTCTGCAGGCGCGCCTCGGCCTCGTAGATCGAGACCGCGAAGACCACCTTCTCCGCCTGCGCCGGGACGAGGTCCAGGTTGACCAGGACCACCTCGTCGTCACCCGTGTCGTCGCCGCCGGTGAGGTTGTCTCCCTGGTGCTCCACCGAGCCCTCGGGGCTCTTGAGGTTGTTGTAGAAGACGAAGTACTCGTCACCGAGCACGCGTCCGCCACCGCAGAGCAGGGCACTCGCGTCGAGGTCGAACGGGGCGCCCGTGGTCGAACGGGCGGACCAGCCGAGGCCGATCTGGACCTGCGTCAGGTTCGGCGCGGCCTTGGTGAGCGAGACGTTGCCGCCCTTGGCGAGCGTGACCACCATGACGTTGTTCCTCCCTTGTTTCTCCCGGGGCGCCTTCCAGGTGTATCCCCCGCGGCCCCGGCCGACCGGCTTTGGTCGGCTGAACTTCCTGAACTCACATCCTCGCAGCGTGGCGGGCCACCGCGGCACCGGGTCGGACGAACTCCCGGCCGGCCCGCGCCCGCCCGCGCGAACGGCACCCCGAACCGCCCCGCGAACCGCAGCGCGGATGGCCGTACGAGAGACCGCACGGGAAGCCACGCGAACGGCCACGCGAACGGCCGGCACGAAACGGGGCGGCCCGGACCTCCGCGGGTCCGGGCCGCCCCGGGTGACGCGCGCCGCCGGGCGCCGACAAGGACTCAGACGTTGACGCCGAAGTCCTGGGCGATGCCGCGCAGGCCGGAGGCGTACCCCTGACCGATGGCGCGGAACTTCCACTCGACGCCGTTGCGGTACAGCTCGCCGAAGACCATCGCGGTCTCGGTGGAGGCGTCCTCGGAGAGGTCGTAGCGGGCCAGCTCCGTGTTGTCGGCCTGGTTCACCACGCGGATGAAGGCGTTGCGCACCTGGCCGAAGCTCTGGCCGCGGTTCTCGGCGTCGTAGATCGACACCGGGAAGACGATCTTCTCCACGTCCGCCGGGACGCCGGCCAGGTTGACCTTGATCGCCTCGTCGTCGCCCTCGCCCTCACCGGTGCGGTTGTCGCCGGTGTGCTCGACCGAGCCGTCCGCGCTCTTCAGGTTGTTGAAGAACACGAAGTTGCCGTCCGAGGCGACCTTGCCCTGGGCATTGCAGAGCAGTGCGCTGGCGTCCAGGTCGAAGTCCGTCCCGGTGGTGGTCCGGACGTCCCAGCCCAGGCCGACGACCACGGCCGTGAGCCCGGGGGCCTCCTTGGTGAGCGAGACGTTGCCGCCCTTGCTGAGGCTGACTCCCACGTGTCCTCCAAGAATCGGGAGGCACGCCCTGTGGTGCCCCCGGTGGTGCGGTCCGGGGCTCCGGGAGCGCACCTGCTCCCGCACCCCACTCCGCCAACGGCCCGAGCGTAGTACGCGGTTCCCGTCGGCAGCGCGGTTCCGCTCGGACACGACCGTCGGACACGGCCGTCGGGCACCCGGGCGGCGGGGGCGGGGGCTCAGAGCGCGGCGGGGGCGGCTCAGAGCGCGGCGAGGGCCTTCAGGTACTCCTGCTCGTCCCGGGCGTCCGGGAGGCCGTTGACGACGCTCCAGCGCACCGTGCCGGCCTTGTCGATCACGAAGGTGCCGCGCAGGGGGCAGCCGCGCTCCTCGTCGAGGACGCCGTACGCCCGGGTGACCTCGCCGTGCGGCCAGAAGTCGGCGAGCAGCGGGAACTCCAGCCCCTCGCGGTCGGCGAGGACGCGCTGGGAGAACTGCGAGTCGCAGGAGAGGCCGAGCACCTGGACGTCGTCGTTCTGCAGCCCGGCGAGTTCGCGCTGGATCGCGCCCAGCTCGCCGGTGCAGACCCCGGTGAAGGCGAACGGGTAGAAGACCAGCACGACGTTCTTCTCGCCGCGGAAGTCGGCGAGCCGGACCGTCTCCCCGTGCTGGTTGTTGAGCTCGAAGTCCGGAGCCCGGGTGCCGACCTCGATGGCCATGGACGGGACCTTTCTGACGCGCGACCGCGCCGCGCGGCGGGCGCGGCAGGCCACATCCTGCCATTCGTCGACGCACGTTCGGCCGAACGGATGACGCGGGGCCGCCCGGCGCCCGTCTCCTTTCGCCCTGGGCGAACGCGCCACCACCCCTCGGTCGGGTTCCGGAGGATCCTCTTCGGGTCCTCTCCGGGCCCCCGGGCCGCCGCCCCCAGGCCGCCTCCGGACGCCGAAGAGCACGAAAAGGCGCCGGGCCCCGTCGGAGCGTGACTCCGAGGGGGCCCGGCGCGGGGCTTCAGAACCCGTTCAGCGCTTGCCGCCCGGCTTCGCCGTGGACTTGGTCGCGAGCCGGGTGGCCGCCCAGTCCTTGGCGATGTTGATCGAGCTGGTCTGGGAGAGGCCGGCGGTCTTGGCCGCGTCGTTGATCTCGGAGGCCTCGACGTGGCCGTCCCGCCCGGTCTTGGGCGTCATCAGCCAGATGATGCCGCCCTCGGCCAGGTACTCCAGGGCGTCGACGAGGGCATCGGTGAGATCCCCGTCCTCGTCGCGGTGCCAGAGCAGGACGGCGTCGGCGACGTCGTCGTAGTCCTCGTCGACGAGATCCGTCCCGGTGAGCTCCTCAATGCCTTCGCGGAGCTCCTGGTCAGTGTCGTCGTCGTACCCCAGCTCCTGGATGATCTGGCCCTCTTCGAAGCCGAGACGGGTCGCCGGGTTGGACTTGTCCGCGGGGTCCGCGGTCGCGCTCACGGGAATAACCTCCAGTATTCGGCTCGGCATCCATGCCAAGGCTGTGGCCGTAGTCCACACGGGCGCGGCGGTTCGCGCAAGTACCCGACCCCCGATCCCCTCCAAAGGTTGACGCGCCACACCGGAACACGCCGTTCCGACGTGTCGGGAATCACACCGATTTGCCCTTCTCTGCATCGGACAACGATGCTTCGGGTGGTCCCGGCCCACAGGCCGTACGTGTGCCCGAGATGCGAACGGCATTCGGGGTCCGCGCGTGCGCGGGCGTAGAGTCTCCTGTTGGCCCTCACCCCGGCCGCCCGCCATCGGGCGGACGGGACACCAGGTCGGACCACCTCTTTTCGTAACACCCGGGGGTGTACGGAGCGGACGGACACGCCCGCGCCACGCACCACCAGACCGGCCCGCCCACCAGGCGGAACGGTTACCGATCGGTAGAGATGACGGATCTCCGAGCGCGGTAGCACGATGGAGGCGGCGCGACACACCTCAGTTTCGACCGACAGTGAAGGAACAGCGTGGCTTCCGGATCCGATCGCAACCCGATCATCATTGGCGGCCTTCCGAGTCAGGTCCCGGACTTCGATCCCGAGGAGACCGCGGAATGGCTGGAGTCGCTCGATGCGGCCATCGACGAGCGGGGGCGTGAGCGTGCCCGTTACCTGATGCTGCGGCTGATCGAGCGCGCCCGCGAGAAGCGTGTCGCCGTGCCCGAGATGCGCAGCACGGACTACGTCAACACCATCGCCACCAAGGACGAGCCGTTCTTCCCCGGCAACGAGGAGATCGAGCGCAAGATCCTCAACGCGACGCGATGGAACGCGGCCGTCATGGTCTCCCGGGCGCAGCGCCCGGGCATCGGCGTCGGTGGGCACATCGCCACCTTCGCCTCCTCCGCGTCGCTCTACGACGTCGGCTTCAACTACTTCTTCCGCGGCAAGGACGCCGAGGGCGAGTCCGGCGACCAGATCTTCTTCCAGGGTCACGCCTCCCCCGGCATCTACGCCCGCGCCTTCCTCCTGGACCGACTGACCGAGCAGCAGCTCGACGCGTTCCGCCAGGAGAAGTCGAAGGCCCCGTACGGCCTGTCCAGCTACCCGCACCCGCGGCTGATGCCGGACTTCTGGGAGTTCCCGACCGTCTCGATGGGCCTCGGTCCGCTCGGCGCGATCTACCAGGCCCGGATGAACCGGTACCTGGAGCACCGCGGCATCAAGGACACCTCCGACTCGCAGGTGTACGCCTTCCTCGGCGACGGCGAGATGGACGAGCCCGAGTCGCTCGGCCAGCTGTCCCTGGCGGCCCGCGAGGGCCTGGACAACCTCACCTTCGTGGTGAACTGCAACCTGCAGCGCCTCGACGGCCCGGTCCGTGGCAACGGCAAGATCATCCAGGAACTGGAGTCCCAGTTCCGGGGCGCCGGCTGGAACGTGATCAAGCTGGTCTGGGACCGCAGCTGGGACCCGCTGCTCGCGCAGGACCGCGACGGCGTGCTGGTCAACAAGCTGAACACCACGGTGGACGGCCAGTTCCAGACCTACGCCACCGAGACCGGCGAGTACATCCGCGAGCACTTCTTCGGCTCCGACCTGCGCCTGCGCAAGATGGTCGAGAGCATGACCGACCAGCAGATCCAGCACCTGGGTCGCGGCGGCCACGACCACAAGAAGATCTACGCGGCGTTCAAGGCGGCCCGCGAGCACAAGGGCCAGCCGACGGTCATCCTGGCCCAGACGGTCAAGGGCTGGACGCTGGGCCCCAACTTCGAGGGCCGCAACGCCACCCACCAGATGAAGAAGCTGACGGTCGAGGACCTGAAGCGCTTCCGCGACCGGCTGCACCTGCCGATCACCGACAAGCAGCTGGACGAGGGCTACCCGCCCTACTACCACCCGGGCCGCGACTCGGAAGAGATCCAGTACATGCACGACCGCCGGCAGGAGCTCGGCGGCTACGTGCCGACCCGCAAGGTGCGCCCGCGCAAGCTGGAGCTGCCCGGCGACGACGCGTACAAGGCGGTCAAGAAGGGGTCCGGCAACCAGACCATCGCCACCACCATGGCGTTCGTCCGGGTGCTCAAGGACCTCATGCGGGACAAGGGCATCGGCAACCGCTTCGTGCCGATCGCGCCGGACGAGTACCGCACCTTCGGCATGGACTCGCTCTTCCCGTCGGCGAAGATCTACAACCCGCTCGGCCAGACCTACGAGTCGGTCGACCGGGACCTGCTCCTCGCCTACAAGGAGTCGCCGACCGGCCAGATGCTGCACGACGGCATCTCCGAGGCGGGCTGCACCGCCTCGCTGATCGCCGCCGGCTCCTCCTACGCCACCCACGGCGAGCCGCTGATCCCGGTGTACGTCTTCTACTCGATGTTCGGGTTCCAGCGCACCGGCGACCAGTTCTGGCAGATGGCCGACCAGCTGGCCCGCGGCTTCGTGATCGGCGCCACCGCCGGCCGCACCACCCTGACCGGTGAGGGCCTGCAGCACGCCGACGGCCACTCGCACCTGCTGGCCTCGACCAACCCGGGCGTCGTCGCGTACGACCCGGCGTACGGCTTCGAGATCGCGCACATCGTCCAGGACGGTCTGCGCCGGATGTACGGCTCCAGCGCCGAGCACCCGAACGGCGAGGACGTCTTCTACTACCTCACCGTGTACAACGAGCCGATCAAGATGCCGGCCGAGCCCGAGAACGTGGACGTCGAGGGCATCCTCAAGGGTCTGCACAAGTACGCTCCGGGCACCGCCGGCCAGATCCCGGCCCAGATCCTCGCCTCCGGCGTGGCCGTGCCGTGGGCCCTGGAGGCCCAGCGCATCCTCGCCGAGGAGTGGAACGTCAAGGCCGACGTCTGGTCCGCGACCTCCTGGAACGAGCTGCGTCGCGACGCGGTGGAGGCCGAGGAGTTCAACCTGCTGCACCCCGAGGAGCAGCAGCGTGTGCCGTACGTCACCCAGAAGCTCCAGGGCGCCGAGGGCCCCGTCGTCGCGGTGTCCGACTGGATGCGCGCGGTGCCGGACCAGATCTCCCGCTGGGTGCCGGGCCAGTACCAGTCGCTGGGCGCCGACGGCTTCGGCTTCGCCGACACCCGTGGCGCGGCCCGTCGCTTCTTCCACATCGACGCGCAGTCGGTCGTCCTGGGGGTGCTCACCGAGCTCGCCAAGCAGGGCAAGATCGACCGCTCGGCGCTGAAGGACGCGATCGACCGCTACCAGCTGCTGGACGTCACCGCGGCCGACCCGGGCGCCGCCGGCGGCGACGCCTGATCACCAGCTGGGCACTGAAGGGCCGGACTCCCCCGGGAGTCCGGCCCTTCGTCGTCCGGTTCGCCGCTGGTCGCCCTCACCCGCGTGTGAGGAGCGCCCACCGACGTGCGCCGCCGGACACCACGACGGCCCCGGACTCCGCCGAGTCCGGGGCCGTCGCGTACGGGCGCGTGTCAGATGTGCACGGCGGGGCCCGCGTCGGTGGTGCCGCGGCGGGTGAGCAGGCCGAGCACGGCGGCGGCGAAGGCCACCACGGAGGCGACCGCGAAGGCGAGCGACATGCCGCTGACGAAGGACTCGTGGACGGCCCCGGCCATCGCGTCCACCGCCTGCTGCGGGGTGCCGGGCGGGGCCGGCGGGGCGATGCCGAGCTGGGCGGCCTGCTTGAGGCCGTCGGCCTGCGGGCCCTCGACCGGCGGCAGGCCGGCCTTGGCCCAGTTGCCGGGCAGCACGTCGCCGACCTTGGCGGCCATCAGCGCGCCCAGTACCGCGGTGCCGAGGCTGCCGCCGACCTGCATCGCGGACTGCTGGAGGCCGCCGGCCACGCCGGACAGCTCCAGCGGGGCGTTACCGACGATCACCTCGGTGGCGCCGACCATGACCGGGCTGATGCCGAGGCCCATCAGGACGAACCAGAGCGACATCACGCCAGTGCCGGAGCCGGTGTCCAGGGTGGACATCCCGAACATCGCGGTGGTGGTGATCAGCATGCCGGCCACGATCGGGATCCGCGGGCCGAGCTTGCCGATCGCGATGCCGGCCACCGGTGAGCCGACGATCATCATGCCGGTCATCGGCAGCAGGTGGACGCCGGCCTCGACCGGCTTCATCCCGTGCACGTTCTGCAAGTAGAAGGTCACGAAGAAGATCGCGCCGAAGAACGCGAAGGCCATCAGCGCCATCAGCAGGACGCCCGCCGACAGCGGCACCGAGCGGAACAGGCTGAGCGGGATCAGCGGCTCGCGCGCCTTGCCCTGCCAGAACGCGAAGAGCGCCATCAGCACCACCGCGCCGCCCAGGAACAGCAGCGTCCTCGTGTCGCCCCAGCCCCACTCGGGGGCCTTGATGATGCCGAAGACCAGCGCGAACATCCCCACCGACAGCAGCACGATGCCGGGCACGTCGAAGGACTTGGCGGCGTTCTCGGCCCGCACGTCCTTGAGGACCCACAGGCCGAGCGCCAGCGCGATCAGACCGACCGGGATGTTGATGAAGAACACCGACTCCCAGCTGACGTGCTCGACCAGCAGGCCGCCGACGATCGGGCCGGCCGCGGTGGAGGCGCCGATCACGCCGCCCCAGATGCCGATCGCCATGTTGAGCTTCTCGGCCGGGAAGGCCCCGCGCAGCAGGCCGAGCGCGGCCGGCTGGAGCAGCGCGCCGAACAGGCCCTGGAGCACCCGGAAGGCGATCACGGTCTGGATGTTGCCCGCGAAGCCGATCGCGGCCGAGGTGGCGGCGAAGCCGACGGCGCCGACCAGGAAGGTGGACTTGTGGCCGAAACGGTCGCCGATCTTGCCGGCGGTGATCAGGAAGACCGCCAGGGCGAGCAGGTAGCCGCTGGTGACCCACTGGATCTCGGAGGGCGCCGCGTGCAGCTTCTCCTGGATCACCGGGTTGGCGATGGCGACGATCGTGCCGTCCAGCGCGACCATCATGACGCCGACCGCGACGGTCAGCAGGGTCAGCCAGGGGTGCCCCTTGAGGCCGCCCCCGGGCGGTGGCAGCGGCGGGGCGTGCGCCTCGGAGTTGTTGACGACGGACTGGCTCATCTGGGCCCTCCGGGGGCGTGGCTCGTTCGGAACGTGGTCGTGGCGCCCCGGCCCACCCGTCCCCACAGGTGCCCCGGCCCGACGGGCGCCACTCGCCGCAGATTATGTCAGTCGCTGACATTCGGCAAACAGTGACTTCTGGCCATTACTGACATTTGTCAGAACGCTAAGGTTGTGCTCCCACCCGCCACACCAGAGCCCCGGAAGGCCCCCGCCATGGCCGCTCACACCCCCCGCCCCGCCGGCATCCCCGAGGACCTCGGGCGGACGCCCGGGCTGCGTGAGCGAAAGAAGCAGCAGACCCGGTACGCCCTGGTCCAGGCCGCCCACATGCTCTTCCTCAGCCAGGGCTTCGCCCGCACCACCGTCGACGAGATCGCCTCCGCCGTCGACGTCTCCCAGCGCACCTTCTTCCGCTACTTCGCCAACAAGGACGAGGTCGCGCTCGCCGTCATGGCCGAAGCCGAGGACTACTTCATCGAGTGCCTGCGCCACCGCCCCGCCGAGGAGACCCCGCTGCAGGCCCTGCGCGCCTCGATCGTCAAGGCCTGGCGCGACCTCGGGAACGCCAAGGCCTCCGGCGCCGGCTCGATCACCAGCGCCCTCGAACTCATGCGGATGATCGAGGACGCGCCCACCCTGCTCGCCGCCCACCTGCGCCGGGTCACCGAGCAGGAGCGGATCGTCGTCCGGGTGCTCGCCGAACGCGAGGGGCTGGACCCGCGCGAGGACCTGCGCCCCACCGTGCTCGCCGCCGTCTTCGGCAGCGTGCTGCGCGCCGCCCACCTGTCCTGGACGGCCGACCGCGAACCCGACGGCCCGGAGGGCATGATCGCCCTGATCGAGAGCCACTTCGACCAGCTCGGCCCGGCCCTGGCCGGCCACTGGCGCACCCCCGCACAGCGCCCCGAGTAACGCCCGGGTAGCACCCCCGGGTCATACCGGGGTAGCACCCGACACCCCGGCAGCACCCGGAAGTTCGCGCTCCGGTGCGACGCCCCGGCGGGCCCCGGCCTCCTAGGCTGGCCCACGATGAAGAACCTCACCCCCGCCGACCTCCGCAGGTACGCCGACCGCCTGCTGCGCTCCCTTTACCACCACCTCATCACCCCGACCGGCGGGCACACCCCGCTGCTCGGGGAGTCGCCCAGGTCCTGGCTGCGACGGCTGCCGTACGCCGTCGCCCTGATCCTGATGTCCTCGCTGATCCCCTCCGGGATCGCCGTGCTGGTCGACTCCTACGGCCTGGTGCTGCCGGTGGCCGGCGCGCTCACCGTCGCCCAGACCGCGCCGCTGCTGCTCGCCATCACCCGGCCGCTGGCCGCCTGGTGGATCAGCGCCGCCACCCTCGTCGCCACCGCCACCATCTCCGCGCACTACGACCTGCACGGCGGTACCTGGCCGTGGACCGCGCCGATGATCCTCGCGTACCTCTTCCTGCTGATCGCCCTCGCACTGCGGGAGAGCCGGCCCACCCTGGTCGCGGTCTGGCTCGCCACCGTCCTGCTCACCGTGCTCACCACCGCGCTCGGCCTGCCCCGCTCCGGCGACGGCACCACCGTGCTGCTGATCGCGCTCAGCGGCGCCGTGCTGCTGCTCGGCTGGGCCGTCCGGGACCGCGCCGAGGCGCGCCGGCTGCTCACCGAGCAGGAGCACATCAGCGAGGTCGAACGCGAACGGCGCACCCTGCTGGAGGAACGCGCCCGGATCGCACGGGAGTTGCACGACGTGGTGGCCCACCACATGTCGGTGATCGCGGTGCAGGCCGCCAGCGCGCCGTACCGGCTCCCCGAGATGCCGGCCGCGGCCGCCGAGGAGTTCACCGCGATCGCCGGCACCGCGCGCGAGTCGCTCACCGAGATGCGCCGGCTGCTGGGCGTGCTGCGCAGCGAGGAGTCCGGCGGGGAGAAGGCCCCGCAGCCCGGGGTCGGCCAACTCGCCCAGCTGGTCGAGACGGTGGGGCGGGCCGGGGTCCCGGCCGAGCTGGCGGTGGACCACGGGCTGGTGGAGACGGTGCCGCAGGCCGTCGGCCTCTCCGCGTACCGGATCGTCCAGGAGGCGCTCGCCAACGTGGTGCGGCACGCCCCCGGCGCGCAGACCTGGGTGTCGCTCTCCTCGGACGGCCCGGCACTGCTGGTGACCGTGGTCAACGCGCCCCCGCCGGAGCGCACCGAGTCGCTGGAGGCCTCGGTCGAGGGCACCGGGCACGGCCTGGTCGGAATGCGCGAACGCGTCCGGCTGGTCGATGGCAAGCTGGACACCGGCCCGCTGCCGGACGGCGGCTTCAAGGTGGCCGCCGTCCTGCCCCTCGGCACCTTCAGCACCCCTCGGGAGACCACCGCATGACCATCCGCGTGATCATCGTCGACGACCAGGCCATGGTCCGCGCGGGCTTCGCCGCCCTGCTGGGCGTCCAGAGCGACATCGACGTGGTGGGGGACGCGGCGGACGGCGCCCAGGCCCTGGAGGTCGTCGGCCGCACCCACCCGGACGTGGTGCTGATGGACGTCCGGATGCCCGTGATGGACGGCTTGGAGGCCGCCCGGCGGCTGCTCGACCCCGCCGTGCCGGGCGCGCACACACCCAAGGTGCTGATGCTGACCACCTTCGACGTGGACGACTACGTGTACGAGGCGCTGCGCGCCGGGGCCAGCGGCTTCCTGCTCAAGGACGCCCCGCCGGCCGACCTGATCGCCGCGGTCCGCGTGGTCGCGGCCGGCGAGGCACTGCTCGCCCCCTCGGTGACCCGCCGGCTGATCGAGGACTTCGCCCGCACCCGTCCGGCCAAGCGCCACGACCCCAAGGTGCGGCTCAACGGCCTGACCCCGCGCGAGACCGAGGTGCTGGAGCTGATCGCCCGCGGCCTGTCCAACCAGGAGATAGCCGCGAAGCTGGTGCTCGCCGAACAGACCGTGAAGACCCACATCGGGCGCATCCTCGCCAAGCTCGACCTGCGCGACCGCGCCCAGGCGGTGGTGCTGGCCTACGAGTCGGGCCTGGTGACCCCCGGTCAGTAGCGGCTGTTACTCCCCCGCTCGCTACGCGCCGGCTCGCCTCCGCTCGGGGCGGGCCTGATACCCCGGTAGTACCCGGGAGTTGGCCCCGCGGTGTGACGTCCGCGGGGCCGTCGCGTTCCTACCTTCCTCTCTGTCGCAAGCCGAACGGACGAGGGAGATCAGGGACATGCGCAAGTTTCGGGCCGGACGGGCACTCGCCGCCGCCGCGGTGGCACTGGCAGCGGTGCTCGGCGCCGGCGGCTGGGCCGCCGACACCCAGACCCCCGTCACCGGCCCGCCGCCCGGCAGTGCCGCCTGGACGGCCGACACCTCGCTCGGCCTGCGGCTGCCCGACCCGGCCACCGCCGCCCCGGCCCAAGTCGCCGCCTTCTTCGCCGGGTTGGCGCCGAGCACGCAGGACGCGCTGGCCGTCCGGCACCCCCTGGTGGTCGGCAATCTGGACGGCGCCCCGGTCGCCCTCCGGTACCGCGCCAACGCCCTGGCCCTGGCCGCCGAACGCACCCGCGAACTCGCCCGGGCCGCCGACCCCGCCCTCGCCCCGCAGGACCACGAGGCCGCCCGCACCCGCGCCGAGCGCTACCGCACCCTGCTGGACGGAGGCCGGCAGATCCTCGCCTTCGACCCGCGCGGCCGCGGCCAGGTCGCCGAGGTGTACGGCGACCTCGCCGGCGCCCGCCGCACCGCCGTGATCGTCCCCGGCTCGGACATCGACCTGTCCGGCTTCGACCGTGCCTCCGACCCCTACGGCACCCCCGCCGGCATGGCCCGCGCGCTGCACCAGGCCACCGACCGGCAGACCGCCGTGATCGCCTGGGCCGGCTACACCACCCCGGTCGGCCTCGGCCTGGACGCCGCCACCGAGGACCTCGCCCGGGTCGGCGCCACCCGCCTCACCCGACTGCTCGACGGGCTCGCCGTCAGCACCAGCCCGCAGGCCCCCGCCACCGTGTTCTGCCACAGCTACGGCTCGGTGGTCTGCGGCCTGGCCCGCCCCACCCCCGCCCAGGCCTCCGGCGTGGTGGTGCTCGGCTCCCCCGGCATGGGCGTCGACTCGGCCGCCGACCTCGACCGGCGCGTCCCGCTCTGGGCCACCGCCCGCAACGGCTCCGACTGGATCGGCGACGTGCCCAACGTCCGGTTGCTCGGCCTCGGCCACGGCTCCGACCCGACCGCCCCCGGCTTCGGCGCCCGACCGCTGCCCGCCACCGGATCCCACGGCCACACCGGCTACTTCGCCCCGGGCACCGCCTCGCTCGCCGCCTACGCCGCCGTCGCCCTCGGCCGCGCCTGACCGCCCGCACCGGAAGGAGCACCACCATGGCCCACCCCCTCACCCCCCTGCGCCACGCCGCCCGCCGGGTCGACGCCAAGACCCCCGCCACCCGCGACCGCGCCCTGGACGGGCTGCGCGCCCTCGCCCTGCTCGCCGTGCCGGTCGGGCACTGGATGCTCGGCGGCTTCACCCGCTCCCCCGACGGCGTGCTGCACAACGCCAGCCCGCTCTCCTCGCTCGGCTTCTTCGCCCCGATCAGCTGGGGGCTCCAGATGCTCGGGGTGTTCTTCCTGGTCGGCGGCCACTCCTCGGTCCGTTCGCTGGACCGGGCCCGCGCCCGAGGCGAGTCGTACGGCGGCTGGCTGCGCGCCCGTACGGTCCGGCTGCTGCGCCCGGTGCTCGGGGTCACGGCCGTGTGGGCCCTGCTGCTCCCGCTGCTGCCCGCGCTCGGCGTCCCCGCCGACACCGTCCGCACCGGCGCGACACTGGTGGTGCAGCCGCTCTGGTACATCGGGGTCTACCTGGGGCTGACCGCGCTGACCCCGCTCTGCGTGGCCGCCGGGCGCCGACTGGGCGGCTGGTCGGCGGGCCTGCTGGTGGCCTCGGTCGCCGCGGTGGACCTGCTGCGGTACGGGCCGTGGGCACAGGCGGTGCCGTCCTGGGTCGCGCTGCTGAACATCCTGCCGGGCTGGCTGTTCGGCTACCAGCTGGGCGTGCTCTGGGCGCAGGGCCGGCTGGGCCGCCTGGCGGCCCGGGTGCTGCTGCTCGGCGGCGGGGCCCTGTTCGCCGTCCTGCTGCTGGTGTTCCACTACCCGGCCAGCATGGTCGGCGTGCCCGGGGCCGAGCGCACCAACTCGCACCCGCCGTCCCTGCTGGTGCTCGCCCTGGCGGCGTTCCAGTGCGGCGCCGCGGTGCTGCTGCGGGAGCGGCTGGGCCGGCTGCTGACGCACCGTCCGCTGCTGTGGCTGCCGGTGGTGGCGGTCAACCTGTCGGCGATGACGATCTTCTGCTGGCACCAGAGCGCGATGCTCGCGGTGGCGGTGCCCGGCGCGGCCGGCCTGGGCGCCGTGCCGGGCCTGACCACCGCGCCGGACTCGCTCGGCTGGGTGGCCGCCCGGCTGGCGCTGCTTCCGCTGTTCGGAGCCGCCCTGGTGGCGATCGGGTGGTTCACCCGACGGTTCGACGGGCCGTGGACGTCCTTCTCCCGGGCCGGGAAGGCGGCGGCCGGCGCCGCGGCGGCGCTCTTCGCGGCGTACGCGCTGGGCGTGGTGTGACCCTCCCGGGAGGCTGCGCCCGAGGGGATGCACCCGCATGCGAACCACCACGCGCCGTGATGTCCTGTGACGGTCGGCGACCATCGCAGGACCGCGCCCGCCCACGGCCCGTCCGTCCGCATTCGCCGCTCCTCCCCACCACCCCACGCTCCCGAGGAGTGCCATGTCCCTGTCCCCACCCCGTCCCCAGCCACGGCGACGGGCCCGCCGACGGCTGCCGGGCACCGCCGTGGTCCTCGCGGTGACCGCCGGCACCCTGCTGGGCGCCGTCGCCCCGGCCGTCGCCCACGGCGGACCGTCCGCCCCCGGGGCGGACGGCCTCACCCCGCACGTCGACTCGCCCCGGGTGATGGCCGAGCTGCGGGAGGACGAGGTCGCGGCGCTCGGCCAGGAGCACGCCGAGGAGCACGCCCGGATGCGCGCCGCCGTCCGCGGCATCGGCGACTACCCGCAGACCACCCGCACCAACCGGTACAACGCGCTGACGGCCTCCCAGGCCGATCACAACAAAGCCTTCGACCCGGCAACTTTCGGCGCGTTCAACCAGTACTTCCCCTCCCCCGACTTCGGCGACCACGTCGCGCTGCTGCCGACCGGCAAGGTGCTGCTGTTCTCCTTCGAACGGATCGAGACCAACCCGGAGAAGGAGCCCGCCCCCACCCAGACCATCGGCAAGGAGAACGCCGGCCGCGCCTTCCTGTGGGACCCGGCCAGGGGCACCGGCCCAAACGCCTTCAAGCAGGTCAACCCGCCGGTCTCGGACATGCCGGACGGCCTGGGCGAGCCCCGCCCGGTCCCGTTCTTCTGCTCCGGCCACTCGTTCCTGCCCAACGGGATGCTGGGCGTCTTCGGCGGCAACCTGGGCGGCAACGGCGGGACGGGCGCCAAGCTCTCGCTGGTCTTCGACCCGTGGACCGAGACCTGGACCCGCAACCCCGACATGTCGGTCGGCCGCTGGTACCCCTCGGTGGTGACCGGCGCCGACGGCCGCCAGCTGATCATGTCCGGCCAGTCCGAGCTCGGCTACGGCACCCCCACCCCGGTGGTCGAGCGCTTCCCCGCCAAGTCCTTCCCGGTGCCGGTGAAGAAGACCGACGTCCCCAAGGACACCCCGGTGGAGCGGTTCAAGGTGGACGCCCCGTTCAGCACCGACTACCCGCACCTGTTCTCGCTCAACGACGGCAGCGTCTACGGCTTCGGCCGCCAGCCCGGCGAGCAGTGGAAGTTCGACCCGGCCGCCGAGTCCCGCACCGATCTGGCGGCCCGCCCGGACGGCCGCAGGCGCAACTACGGCTCCGCCGTCATGCTCCCCAACGGCGTCAACGGCCCGGACTCCGCGCTGGTCCTCGGCGGCGACCGGGACAATCCGAGCACGATGCGCTTCTCCAACGGCAGTTGGACCGCCGAGAAGTCCCGCGCCTTCGGCCGCACCCAGGACGACACCGTCCTGCTGCCCACCGGCCGGCTGCTGACCGTCAACGGCGCCTACGACATCCGCGACTACGGCAACGGCCCGTACAACCCCAACGCCGACCTCAAGTACCGCCAGATCGAGCTGCGCGACGACCAGGGCAACTGGCAGCTCGGCCCGGTCCAGCGACTGCCGCGCGGCTACCACTCCAACGCCGTCGTGCTGCCGGACGGACGCGTCCTGGTGACCGGCGACGAGCTCCAGCAGATGGCCAACAACACGGACATCAACGGCACGGTCAGCGGCATCCCGGGCACTTCCGGGCCGGTCACCATGAACGGCACCATCGAGATCTACGAGCCGTCCTACCTGCACCAGGGCGACCGGCCCGCGCTGGCCAACCCGCCCACCACGCCGGTCGGTTACGACAAGAAGTTCACCGTCACCAGCACCACCCCGGGCCTCGCCGCCAAGGCCGTCCTGCTGGCGCCGACCACCTCCACCCACTCGGTCAACACCAGCCAGCGCCACATCGACCTGCGGCTCACCGGCCGGGCCGGCAACCGGCTGGAGTTCCAGGCCCCGCCGGACGCCAAGGCCGCCCCGCCCGGCTGGTACATGCTCTTCCTGCTCAGCGACAAGGGCGTGCCCAGCGTCGCGCAGTGGGTCCAGCTCAGCTCCTCGGCCTGATCCCCCACCCCACCCCAGAAAAGGACCTCCCATGGCAACGGATCTGAGCCTGCGCGACAGCGACGAGATCCAGGGCGACATCCTCGCCGGCTTCAAGAAGGACAACGTCAGCCTCCTGTTCCTCAAGTTCGAGGACGCCGCCCGGGCCCGCGACTGGCTCCGCAAGCTGACCCCGCAGATCTCCACCACCCGCCAGGTCGCCCAGTTCAACGAGGCGTTCAGCGACGCCAGACAGGCCTCCGGCGGCGACGACCCCAAGTCGCTGACCGCCACCTGGCTCGGCATCAGCTTCACCTACGAGGGCCTGCGGATGCTCTCCGCCACCGACCCGTTCGCGACCGCCCCGCCGGTCGGCAGCGGCCTGGAGGCCTTCAAGGAGGGCTCGGCCAAACGGGCCGGCGCGCTCGGCGACACCGGCGACAACTCCCCGGAGAACTGGCTCTTCGGCAACGGCCGGACCCAGTCGGTCCACGCCGTGCTGAAGATCTCCGCGGACACCGAGCGGGACCTCCAGGCGGCCGTCGAGGCGCAGCGGATCGCCGCCGCCGAGTGCCGGGTCCTGATCGCCTACCAGCAGAACGCCCAGACCCTGCTGGGCAGCCGCCGCGGCAAGGAGCACTTCGGCTTCAAGGACGGCATCAGCGAGCCCGGCATCAAGGGCTTCGACCGACCGAACCCGGCCAGGCCGGACGAGGTCGACGGCCACCCGGGCACCCGGCTCATCCCGGCCGGCGAGTTCGTCTGCGGCCTGGAGAACGACCAGTTCAGCTTCCCCAAGGACCAGTACCCCGTGTGGGCGCGCAACGGCTCCTTCCAGGTGGTCCGCCGGCTCGCCCAGGACGTCCCCGGCTGGTGGTCACAGGTGGCGGTGAAGCTGAGGGAGCTCAAGCAGGCCAAGGCCGTCCCGGACACCGCCACCACCGAGTGGCTGGCCGCCCGGATGGTCGGCCGGTGGCGCTCCGGCGCCCCGGTCTGCAAGCACCAGCTCAACGACGTCCCGAACAACCCGAGCGCCGCCTCGGACAACGACTTCGACTTCCGGGACGACCCGGAGGGCCTGGTCACCCCGCTCTGGTCGCACCTGCGCAAGACCGAGCCGCGGGCCGGCCTGCAGGAGAGCCCGGACAAGGACCCGTTCCCCGCCAAGGACCTCAACGGCCGGCGGATCATGCGCCGCGGCACCCCGTACGGCGCCCCGTTCGACCCGGCCTCGGAAGGCCCGGGCGGCCCCGACGACCCGCGCGGCCTGCTGTTCATCTGCTACCAGGCGGACATCCAGCGGCAGTTCGAGTTCATCCAGGCCGACTGGATGGACCAGCCGAACTTCCCGCCGAACCGGGACAGCGGCGGGAGCGTCCCGCCTGGGCACGCCAACCCCAGGCCGGTACCCGGCAAGGACCCGGTCACCCAGGAGGCCCCCGACGTCGACTTCGAGAGCCGGGACGCGAGCGGCCTGATCACGCACACCCCGGTGAGCTTCCGGCAGTTCGTCCAGACCACCGGCTCGGTGTACGCCTTCATGCCCTCCCTGAGCATCCTGCGCGGACTCTGCGAGGGCCGGCTCACCCCGGTCGGCGGCCAGGGCGCCACCACGCAGCCGGGCGGCAACGGCCAGGGCACCACCATGCAGCCCGGCACCGGCGGACAGCCGCAGCCCAAGCCGCAGCCGGTGAAGGCGTACCCGTGCGACGAGTTCATCGGCGTCCCGGACCAGTTCCGCCGCGGCGGGCAGAGCCAGTACTGGGCGTTCCACGGCGACCGCTGCCGGCTGATCTCGGTGGCCGACGGATCCGCCCACACCGACCGCAAGGTCGAGGACGACACCTGGCTGACCACCTGGTCCTGTCTGCAGGGCGTCGGCCGGGTCGACTGCGTCCTGCCCGTACCGGACCAGCAGGACCCGGCCGGCAAGAGCTGGTACTGGGTCTTCCACAGCACCGCCGGGCGCCAGCAGTACCGGCTGGTCTCCATCACCTGCGGCGGCGGCCGGTACACCACGGCGCTCGAACGCTCCGACCGCGACCTCACCCTCTGGGGCTCGCTCAGCGGCGTCGGCCAGGTGGACTGCTGGCTGCCCGTCCCGGACCAGCAGCGGGTCGGCGGTAAGAGCTGGTACTGGTGCTTCCACACCACCGCCGGGCGCCAGCAGTACCGGCTGATCTCGATCGCCGACGGCTCCTCGCACACCGACGTGCGCGAGCGCACCGACCGCGAACTCTCCCAGTGGGGCTCGCTGAGCGGCCTGGACCGGGTGGACTGCTTCCTGCCCGTCCCGGACCAGCAGCGGGTCGGCGGGAACAGCGAGTACTGGGTGTTCAGCGGCCAGAAGTACCGCAGGATCTCGATCTCCGACGGCAGCGGCCACCCGGACCGGCTGGTCTCCGCCGACCGCTCCTGCGACGGCTGGTCCTCGCTCTCCTGACCGGGCCCGCCCGACCGGGCCGACCTGGCACCCACGCGCCCCCGGTGCGCCATCGCGCGCGCCGGGGGCGCGTTGTCAGTGCCCTGCTCTAACCTGCCGCCATGGTGACGTTCGAGGAGTTCCGCGCGATGGCGCTGGCCCTGCCGGAGACCGCCCAGGAGCCGACCTGGGACATCGAGACGCTGCGGGTCCACGGCCGGATCTTCACGATGGGCTCGCCCGACGGCGACCGGGTCACCGTCAAGGCCTCCCCCGAGGACCAGGCCGAGCTGCTCGCCGCCGAGCCCGAGGTGTTCTCCTCCGCCCCCTACGTCGGGCGGCACGGCTGGGTGAGCGTCCGGCTGGACCTGGTGGACCCGGACGAACTGCGCGACCTGGTCACCGAGGCCTGGCGGCGGACGGCGCCGAAGCGGCTGGTCCGGGAGTTCGACGCCTGAGCGAGCGGCCCTGCGGGCCACGGCCCGCACCACGGGGAGACGTCGGCAGGACACCCCCGGTTCATGTGATCCATCCCACAGTTTAGGCACGCCCGCCACCCCGTCGGGCCCCCTAGGCTTGCGCAGGGAATCAGCAGTTCCAATGCACCCTCCGGGCACCGCCCGCGAAACGGTGACGGGCCCCAAGGGAGTTGGTGCGGTGCGCAACCGTCGACGCTGGAAGCGTGTACTGATCGGGGCGTTCGCGGGTTGCGCCGTGCTCGCCGACGCCGGCGCCTCGGCGGCCGCGGCCGCGGTCTCCTCCGAGCAGCTGGCGATCTCCACGCCCCCGGCCGGCAGCGCCGCCTGGATCCAGGACCACTCCTTCGGCCGCACCCTGCCCGACCCGGCCACCACCTCCCCGGCCGCCGCCGCCGAGTTCTTCGCCTCGCTCGCGCCCACCGAGCTGGACCGGCTGATCCGGGACTACCCGCTGGTCGTCGGCAACTACGACGGTGCCCCGCTGGACCTGCGCTACCGCGCCAACCGGATCGCCCTGGCCGTCGAACGCGACACGGCCCGGGCCCGCGCCGAGGACCACAGGCTCGACTCCGACACCCGCGCGCTGGCCGTCTCCCGCGCCAACGACGTCGAGCACCTGCTCGCCCCCGGCCGACAGATCCTGGCCTTCGACCCGCGCGGCCGCGGCCTGGTCACCGAGGTGTGGGGCGACCTCGCCGACGCCGAGCGGATCTCCGTCCTCGTCCCGGGCTCGGACGCCGACCTCGGCCACTTCGACCAGACCGCCGAGCCGCTGCGCTCCCCGGCCGGCATGGCCCGCGCCCTCTACGCCGAGGAGCAGCGCCAGGCCCCGGGCACCCGGACCGCCGTGGTCTCCTGGACCGGCTACGTCACCCCCTCCGGCCTCGGCCCGGACGCGGCCACCTCCCGGCTCGCCGACGTCGCCGCGCCCCGGCTGGAGCGACTGCTCGCCGGCTTCAAGGAGACGACCCGGCCGGACGCGCCCCCGTCGCTGCTCTGCCACTCGTACGGCTCGGTGGTCTGCGGCACCGCCGCCCCGAAGATCCTCCGCGCGGCCGCCTCGCCGTCCGACACCTCGGGCATCACCGACATGGTGGTGTTCGGCTCCCCCGGTATGGGCGTGCAGAACGCCGCCGAGCTGGGCGGCGGCGTGCACGTCTGGGCCGCCCGCAACCCCGGTGACTGGATCGGCAACGTCCCGTTCCTGGAGGTCGGCAAACTCGGCCACGGCGCCGACCCGACCGGTGGCGGCTTCGGCGCCGAGCAGATCTCCTCGGCCCGCGCGGTCGGCCACACCGGCTACCTCACCGACGGCACCGACAGCCTGCACAACTTCGCGGTGATCTCGCTCGGCCACTACCGGGACGTGGTCCGGACCGAGCCCAACTCCTGACGGCCCGACTCCCGACCGGCCCGACTCCCGACCGGGCCACGCCGGTACGGCTACGACGGCTGGTCCTGGTACAGCCGTAGGGCGTCCGCCGCCGCCCGGGCCAGCTCGCGCCGGGCGGCCGGCGGGGCCAGCACCTCGACCTCCGCGCCGAAGGCCAGCAGCGACCGGACCGCCGCCGGAGCCGGGAAGGCCATCGCCACCTCGACCCAGTCCTCGGCCGGCCCGATGCCCGCCTCCGGCGGCGGCGCGATGACCCGGCCACCGTGGATGCGCAGGAACTGGTCCAGCCGCCCGCGCCGGACCCGCACCCGCACCGGCAGCTCCTTCGGCAGCCGCTCCACCTGCTCGCGCAGCGCCGCCCACACGTCACCGAGCCCCACCCCGGCCCGGCGGCGCACCGCCTCCTCGGTGGTCTCGGCGGCCAGCACCCGGTCGGCCCGGAACAGCCGCGGCTCGCCGTGCAGATCGGCCACCAGATACCAGACCGCGGCCTTGCTCACCAGCCCGTACGGGTCGACGGTGTACTCCACCGGCGCGGGCGTGCCGCTGTGCCGGTAGCGCAGCCGCAGCCGCCGGTCGGCGAAGACCGCGTACTGCAGCTCGCCCAGGTCCGGGCCCGGCGCGGCCGCGGGCAGCCCGCCCTGCATCCAGCGGGCCGGGTCGACCAGGATCCGCTCGCTGATCCGCTCGGCGGCCGGCCGGTGCGGGGCCGGCAGCGCCGCCATCACCTTGCGCAGCGCCGAGCCGAGCGCGCCGTCCAGCCCGAGGTCGCTGTGCGCGCCCTGGGCGGAGAGGACGAACAGCGCCCTGGCCTCGTCCGCGGTCAGGCCGGTGACGTCGGTGCGGTAGCCGGGCAGCAGGCCGATGCCGCCGTGCCGCCCGCGCTCGGTGAACACCGGCACCCCGGCGGCGGAGAGCGACTCCACGTCGCGGTAGATGGTGCGCACGGACACCTCCAGCCGCGCGGCGAGTTCGGTGGCGGACACCCGGCCGCGGGTCTGCAGCAGCAGGAGGACGGAGAGCAGGCGGTCGGCCTTCATGGGCCAAGAATCCCAGTAATCCTGACGGAACCTGTCAGGTTTTACTGGGAGATTGCGTTCCGAGCCCGAAAGCCCGCCCGACCATGGGGAGTTGACCGCACATGAACGCCGTCCAGGACGCCCGCCCGCAGTACCTGCTCGCCCTCGACCAGCTGGAGAAGCTGTTCGCCACGATCACCCCGGCTGACCTCGACCGGCCCACCCCCTGCACCGAGTTCACGCTGCGCCGGCTGCTGAACCACGTGGTCGGCGGCATCCACCGCCTCGCGTACCTCGGGGAGGGCGGCCGCTTCGAGGACATCGTGCCCGCCATCGAGGACCCGTCGGACGAGGGCTGGCCGGCCGCGCTGGGCCGGGCCCGCGCCCGGGTGACCGCCGCCTGGGCGGACGACGCCAAGCTCGGCCGCCCGACCTTCGCACCCTGGGGCGAGGTCCCCGGCGGGGCCGCGGTCGGCGGCTACCTGATGGAGGCGGTAACCCACACCGGGGACATCGTCACCAGCCTCGGCAACGGCTTCGCGCTGGACGACGCGCTGGCGCGGACCGCGCTGGGCATCGCCGAGACCGTCCTGCCGCCCGAGAGCCGCGTCGAGGGCGTCCCGTTCGCCGCGGTCCAGCCGGTCGCCGAGGACGCCGACGTGCACGCGAAGCTGGCCGCCTGGCTGGGCCGCCCGGCCTGAGCCGGGCCGCACAGCTGAAGCCGGCCGCACGGATGAGCACGGCAGCCGGTCGGGCCCGGGAAGTCGGCGACTTCCCGGGCCCGACCGGCTGTTGCCGGCTACTCCCGGCCGACCGAGGTGAACTTCATGTCCGCGTAGCGCTCCCCCGCCACCTGGCCGGCCACCGGCTCCAGCAGCGCCAGCTCCGCCGCGGTGAGCCGCAGCGTCGCCGCAGCGGCGTTCTCGGCGAGGCGGCTGCGCTTGCGGGTGCCCGGGATCGGCAAGACGGTCAGCCCGTGCACCTCGGCCCGCTGGTGCACCCAGGCCAGCGCGATCTGCGCGAGGGTCACCCCGCGGGCCGTCGCGATCTCCCGGATCGGCGCCAGCAGTTCGGCGTTGGCCGCCGCGTTGGCACCGGTGAAGCGCGGCTGGGTGCGCCGCACGTCGTCCGCCGCGAGCTGCTCGGCGGCCTGGAAGGAACCGGTCAGGAAGCCCCGCCCGAGCGGCGAGTACGGCACGAAGGCGACGCCCAGCTCGGCCGCGACCGGCACCGCCGAGCGCTCGACGTCGCGGGCGAACACCGACCACTCGGACTGCAGCGCCGCGATCGGGTGGATCGCGTGCGCCTCGCGCAGCTCGGCCCCGGTCACCTCGGACAGGCCGAGGTGGCGCACCTTGCCGGCCTTGACCAGCTCGGCCATGGTGCCGACCGAGTCGGCCAGCGGCACGGCCGGGTCGCGGCGGTGCATGTAGTAGAGGTCGATCTCGTCCACGCCGAGGCGGCGCAGCGAGGCGTCCACGGCGGCCCGGATGTACGCGGGGTCGTTGCTGATGCCGCGGTAGCCCGGGTCCTCCTCCTTGCGGACGAGGGCGAACTTGGTGGCGAGCACCACCTTGTCCCGGTTGGCCCGGACGAACGGGCCGATGAACTCCTCGTTGCGGCCGTAGCCGTAGGCGTCGGCGGTGTCGAAGAGGGTGACACCGGCCTCCAGCGCGGCGTCCAGGGTGGCGAGCGACTCGCCGGCGTCGGCCGGGCCGTAGAACTCGCTCATGCCCATGCAGCCGAGGCCCTGGACGCCCACCAGCGGGCCGTCGGTGCCGAGTTCGGCGGTGGGAAGGACGGGGTGAGTCATGCGCTCTGCTCTTCCTCTACGCGGTAGTACTGGCATTGGGCCGGGGTGCCGGCGGCGTCGGCGATCTTCCCGGCATAGAGATCGATCTTGTAGTCGAGGACGACGAGGGTGGCCTGGAGGTCGACGATCCTCTGCCGGACCTCCTCGCGCTGGGCCTCCAGCAGCAGGCGCCGCCCCTCGTAGGTCTGCTCGCCCTGTCGGGCCATGTCCACGTACTTGAGCATGTCCGCCACGGACATGCCGGTCAGTCGCAGCCGGCCCAGGAAGGCCAACCGGTGCAGGTCGGCGTCGCAGTAGCGGCGCTGGCCGCCGGCCGCGCGGTCGACGGGGTCCAGCAGGCCGATCCGCTCGTACCAGCGCAGGGTGTGGGCGGTGAGCCCGCTCGCCGCGGCGACCTCGCTGATGGTGTGCCGCGGGGTCCGGTCCGGATCGCCGACCGGGCGGCCGAACACCTCGGAGCAGCTGCGCAGGTCGATCTCGAGTCGTGCGGGTGTGGCCATCGAACGTTTCCCCCTGTCCTGTGCGACGGGAACGACGCTACCGAGTTGGAGTGCACTCCAAGCAAGCCCGACCGGCCCGACAGCCGGGTGCCCCCGCCACCCGGCTGACCGCAGGGTGCCCCGCCGCCCCTCGCCCGCCCCGGCTACAGTCGGGATCCATGGAGAGCTTGCGTGTGATCGAGAACTGGCCGGTGCCCCACGCCGCGGCGGCGGTGGTCCGGGGGGCGGACGGCGCGGTGCTGGGGGCGCACGGGCCGCAGCAACACCTGTTCCCGCTGGCCTCGGTGACCAAGCTGCTCACCTCGTACGCGGCGCTGATCGCGGTCGAGGAGGGCGTGTTCGAGCTGGACGACCCGGCCGGGCCGCCCGGTGCGACCGTCCGCCACCTGCTCGCCCACACCTCCGGCCTGGGCTTCGACGAGGACCGGGTGTTCGCCGAGCCCGGCAACCGCCGGCTCTACTCCAACGCGGGCTTCGACGCGCTCGCGTCGGCGCTGTCCGGGGCCGCCGGGATCGAGTTCTCCCGCTACCTCGCCGAGGCGGTGTTCGAGCCGCTCGGCATGGCCGACACCCTGATCCACACCGCGCACAGGTCCCCGGCCGGCGCCGGCGGCCTGTCCACCGTCGCCGACCTCGCCCGGTTCGCCGCCGAGCTGCAGTCGCCCAAGCTGCTGGACCCGTCCACCGTCCTGCGGGCCACCCGCGAGGTCGCCTTCCCCGGCACCAGCGGCGTGCTGCCCGGCTACGGCCACCGCCGCCCGAACGACTGGGGCCTCGGCTTCGAGATCCGCGACGGCAAGAGCCCGCACTGGACCGGCACGGCCAACTCCCCGGCCACCTTCGGCCACTTCGGCCAGTCCGGCACCTTCCTGTGGGTCGACCCGCAGGCGGGCGTGGCCTGCGTCGCGCTCACCGACCGGGACTTCGGCCCGTGGGCGGTCGAGGCCTGGCCGGCCTTCTCGGACGCGGTCCTCGCCGAGCTCCGCTGAGGGCCGAGCTCCACCGAGGCCTTTCCGAGGAGGTCTCAGCCGTACGAGACCGGCGAGTGCATCTCCCACAGCAGGAGTTCCGCGCCGGTCTCGCCCGCGGCCGGGTCGGCGAAGGCCTCGCCGGTGATCCGCACGCTGTCGCCCGGGGCCATCGAGCGGCCGCCGCCCTTGGGCCCCGGGATCGTCCGGTAGCCCAGCGAGCCCGCCGTCAGGTGGGCGTACCGCCAGGGGGCGGCAGGCAGCTCCGGCAGCGGCTGCCACGGCCCGGCGGTCGCCAGCCAGAGCGCGGCGTCACTGCGGCGCAGCCGCAGGGCCTCCGTTCCGGCGTCGCGCTCCAGGCCGGAGGCGAGCAGTGTCAACCCGCCGTCCGCCGGTTCCACCTTGCGCAGCCCGTACGCCGGGGCCGCGTCGAACTCGTCCGGCTGGAGCCACATCTGGACGAAGCGAACCGGGCCGGTGGCGCCACCGATGTTGCGTTCGGTGTGGGTGACGCCGGAGCCGGCGCTGAGGTGCTGGACCATTCCGGGGCGGACCACCCCGCCGTGGCCGTGGGAGTCCCGGTGGGCGAGCGCGCCCTCCAGCACCCAGGTGAGGATCTCGGTGTCCCGGTGCTTGTGCTCCTCGAACCCGGCACCAGGGGCGAGGAGTTCCTCGTTGCAGGCGAGCAGCGCGCCGAAGTGCGTGTTCTTCGGGTCGTAGTGGCCGGAGAAGGAGAACGCGTGGCGGGTCTCGATGCCCTCGGCAGGAGCGGAGCGGTAGCGCTCGGCGGTGCGGCGCAGGTCGGCGCGGGGGCGGTCAGCGGCGTCGGTCACGCGCCCACCGTAATGGTTGTGGCCCTTGCCACCGCGCCGCTGTGCCGGGGGGTGTGCACGAGCAGTCACTCACGTGAGGCAGTCTTGTCCTTGTGCCAGCCGCTTCCGCGAACTCCAAGAGCGAACCCAGTCCCGTACCCGAACCGACCGGGAAGAGCCCGGCTCCCCGGTCCGGGCGCGACCGTCCCGGCCGTGCCGCGCCCCGCCTGACGGCGCAGGAGCGCAGAAACGCCGCCGAGCGCGCCGAGCGCCGGGCGGCGACGCTCAAGCGGCTGGAGAAGTCCTCGGGCAAGCTGGCCACCGCCGCGATCTCGCGGATGGACGACCAGCTCGGTTGGTACCGGCGGATGCCGCCGGAGCACCGGTCATGGATCGGCCTGGTCGCCCAGGCCGGTATCGCCGCCTTCACCGAGTGGTACCGCCATCCCGAGGCCGCGAAGGCGATCTCCACCGACGTCTTCGGCACCGCCCCGCGCGAGCTGACCAGGGCGATCACCCTGCGCCAGACCGTCGAGCTGATCCGCACCACGATCGAGGTGATGGAGGAGGCCATCGAGGAGGTGGCCGCCCCCGGCGACGAGGCGGACATGCGCGAGTCGGTGCTGGTCTACGCCCGGGAGATCGCCTTCGCGACCGCCCAGGTGTACGCCCAGGCGGCCGAGGCGCGCGGCGCCTGGGACGCCCGGCTGGAGGCGCTGGTGGTCAACTCCCTGATGTCCGGCGACGCCGACGAGGGCGTGCTCTCCCGCGCCGCCGCGCTCGGCTGGGGCCAGCCCAGCCAGATCCGGGTGGTGATGGGCAGCGCGCCGGACGGCGACAGCGAGCTGGTGGTGGAGGCGATCCGCCGGGCCGCCCGATACGCCAAGCTGCACGTGCTGACCGGGGTGCTGGGCAGGCGCCTGGTGGTGGTGGTCGGCGGAAACAAGGAGCCGGTGCAGGCGGCCAAGGCGCTGATCGGCCAGTTCGCGCCGGGCCCGGTGGTGGTCGGCCCGACCGTGCCGGACCTGCTGTCCGCGACCCGCTCGGCGCACGCCGCCGCGGCCGGGCTGCGCGCCTGCGCCGCCTGGCCGGACGCTCCCCGCCCGGTATTGGCGGACGACCTGCTGCCCGAGCGGGCGCTGGCCGGCGACCAGGCTGCGCGCCACCAGTTGGTGGAGGAGATCTACACACCCCTGGATGAGGCGGGCTCGGCACTGCTGGAGACGCTCAGTGTCTACCTGGAGCAGGCCTCCTCCCTGGAGGGCGCGGCCCGGATGCTCTTCGTCCACCCCAACACGGTGCGCTACCGGCTACGACGTGTGACCGACGTCACGGGGTACGCCCCCTCCGACGTACGTTCGGCGTTCACTCTGCGGATCGCACTGGCCCTCGGTCGGCTGACCGCCGTGGGCGAGCCCAGCTGAGCCGGAGTGTAGGGACCATACAATCCCGGATGGTTTTCTTCGTTACCGTCGCCTACCCGCCCCTGGGCGCCTGGCGAGAGAGGGTTGAACCGTGCTCGTAATCGTCGCCCCTGGACAGGGTGCCCAGTCCCCCGGTTTCCTCAGCCCCTGGCTGGAGCTGGACGGTGTCGCCGACCGCCTGCGCGGCTGGTCGGACGTCGCCGGGCTCGACCTGGTGCACGCCGGCACCGAGGCGTCCGCCGAGGAGATCAAGGACACCGCCGTCGCCCAGCCGCTGCTGGTCGCGGCCGGTCTGGTGACCGCCCGGGAGCTGTTCCCGGACGAGGACGCCGCCCGCAAGCTGGTCGGCGCCGTCGCCGGCCACAGCGTCGGCGAGATCACCGCCGCCGCCGGCGCCGGGGTGCTCAGCGCCCATGACGCACTGACATTTGTCCGCGAGCGCGGCCGGGCCATGGCCGCGGCCGCCGCCGTCACCGAGACCGGCATGACCGCCGTGCTCGGCGGCGACCCCGAGGTCGTCGCGGCGGCGCTGGACAAGCACGGCCTGACCGCGGCCAACAACAACGGCGGCGGCCAGATCGTCGCCGCCGGCACGCTGGCCCAGCTGGAGGCGCTGAAGGCGGACCCGCCGGCCGGCGCCAAGCTGATCGCCCTGAAGGTGGCCGGCGCGTTCCACACCGAGCACATGGCGCCCGGCGTCGAGCGGCTGGCCGAGCTGGCCCCGACCCTGACCGCGGCCGACCCGCAGGTCCGCTACGTCTCCAACCGGGACGGCGGGGTCGTGGACTCCGGCACCGAGGTGCTCGCGCGCCTGGTGTCGCAGGTCTCCAACCCGGTCCGCTGGGACCTGTGCATGGAGACCTTCGGGCAGCTGGGTGCGACGGCCGTGATCGAGCTGTCCCCCGCGGGCACCCTCACGGGGCTGCTCAAGCGCAACCTCAAGGGTGTGGCCACGCTCGCCCTCAAGACCCCCGCCGATCTGGACAAGGCCCGCGAGCTCATCGCGGAGCACGGCGGTCAGGAGCAGGAGACCACCGCATGACCAAGCCCCAGATCCGCCCCGCCGGTGGTGCGCAGTACTCGCGCATCCACGGCGTCGGCGGCTACCGCCCGGTCCGGGTGATTCCCAACGCCGAGGTCCTGGAGTGGATCGACTCCTCGGACGAGTGGATCCGCACCCGCAGCGGGATCACCGAGCGCCGCTGGGCGGGCCCGGAGGAGACCGTCTCCGAGATGTCGGTGCAGGCCGCCGGCAAGGCCATCGCCCAGGCCGGGATCTCCCCGGAGCAGATCGGCGGCGTGATCGTCGCGACCGTCTCGCACTTCAAGCAGACCCCGGCGATCGCCACCGAGATCGCCGAGCGGCTCGGCTGCGGCACCGCCCCGGCCTTCGACATCTCGGCCGCCTGCGCCGGCTTCGGCTACGGCCTGGGCCTGGCCGACGGCATGATCCGCGGCGGCAACGCCGAGTACGTGCTGGTGATCGGCGTCGAGCGGCTCAGTGACCTGACCGACAAGTCGGACCGCTCGACCGCCTTCATCTTCGGCGACGGCGCCGGCGCCGCGATCGTCGGCCCGTCCGACACTCCGGGCATCGGCAAGCTGATCTGGGGTTCGGACGGCTCGCAGGCCGACGTGATCACCCAGACCGAGGCCTGGGACACCGCCTTCGCCAAGCCCGACGCGATCAACGGGCCGGGCGAGGACACCAAGTGGCCGTTCCTGCGGATGGACGGCCAGCCGGTCTTCCGCTGGGCGGTCTGGGAGATGGCCAAGGTCGCCCAGCAGGCGCTGGACGCCGCCGGGGTGACCGCCGACCAGCTCGGCGCGTTCATCCCGCACCAGGCCAACATGCGGATCACCGACGCCATGATCAAGGCGCTCAAGCTGCCGGAGTCGGTGCCGGTTGCCCGTGACATCGCGGAGACCGGCAACACCTCCGCGGCCTCCATTCCGCTCGCGATGGAGCGCATGCTGGAGACCGGCGAGGCCCACAGCGGCGACCTGGCGCTGATCATCGGCTTCGGGGCGGGTCTCGTGTACGCCGCGGCAGTCGTTACGCTCCCCTAGGCGCGTTTCGCCCACTTATCCACAAGCCTGTGTCCGGCCGCCGGCCGGACACGTTCAACACCGTAGAGGAGCAGCCAGTATGGCTACCAAGGACGAGGTCCTGTCCGGTCTCGCCGACATCGTCAACGAGATCGCCGGCATCCCGGTCGAGGACGTTGAGGTCGACAAGTCGTTCACCGACGACCTGGACGTCGACTCGCTGTCCATGGTCGAGGTCGTCGTGGCCGCCGAGGAGCGCTTCGACGTCAAGATCCCGGACGACGAGGTCAAGAACCTGAAGACCGTCGGCGACGCCGTGGACTACATCCTGGCCAACGCCAGCGCCTGAGCGATCGACTCGTTCGCTTCGGCCAGCCCGTCCGAGGTGCCCTGAGCACCTCGGACAGCTGACCCGTCGGTCCGGCTCGCCGAGCCGGACCGACCCTCCGGCCGGGACGCCCCACCGGGGCGCCCGGCCGGGCCCGTCCTCGGCTCCCGCCGACCCCCCGCACACGTGAGAGAAGAAGAAACCAGTGACCGCTGAAAATCGCACCGTGGTCGTCACGGGTATCGGCGCCTTCACGCCGCTGGGCGCCGACGCCGCCGGCACCTGGGAGAGCCTGGTCGCCGGTAAGTCCGGTGTGGCGGCCCTGACCGAGGAGTGGGCCGAAGAACTGCCGGTTCGGATCGGCGCGCGCACCGCCGTCGAGCCGGGCGAGATCCTGCCCCGCCCGCTGGCCCGCAAGCTGGACCGCTCGGCCCAGTTCGCCGTGATCGCCGCCCGCGAGGCCTGGGCCGACGCCGGCTACGAGACCCCCGCCACCGACGAGTCCTCCAAGCTCGCCCCCGAGCGCCTGGGCACCGTCATCGCCTCCGGCATCGGCGGCGTGACCACCCTCCTCGACCAGTACGACGTGCTGCGGGAGAAGGGTGCCCGCAAGGTCTCCCCGCACACCGTCCCGATGCTGATGCCCAACTCCCCGGCGGCCAACGTCGGCCTGGAGGTCGGCGCCCGCGCGGGTGTGCACACCCCCGTCTCCGCCTGCGCCTCCGGCGCCGAGGCGATCGGCTACGCGATCGAGATGATCCGTACCGGCCGCGCCGACGTCGTGGTGGCCGGCGGTACCGAGGCGGCGATCCACCCGCTGCCGATCGCCGCGTTCGCCAGCATGATGGCGATGTCCAAGAACAACGACGACCCCCAGCACGCCTCCCGCCCGTACGACAAGGCCCGCGACGGCTTCGTGCTGGGCGAGGGCGCCGGCGTGGTCGTCCTGGAGTCGGTCGAGCACGCTGAGGCGCGCGGCGCCCGGATCTACTGCGAGGCCGTGGGCCAGGGCCTGTCCTCGGACGCCCACCACATCGCCCAGCCCGAGCCGACCGGCGCCGGCGTGGCCCGCGCGCTGGCCGACCTGTTCGAGCGCAACGAGCTGGACAAGGCCGAGATCGTGCACGTCAACGCGCACGCCACCTCGACCCCGCAGGGCGACACCGCCGAGCTGAAGGCGCTCCGCAAGGAGCTCGGCGACGACCTCGACCACATCGCCATCTCGGCCACCAAGTCGATGACCGGTCACCTGCTGGGCGGCGCCGGCGGCGTCGAGACCGTCGCCACCGTGCTGGCCCTGTACAACCGCCTCGCCCCGCCGACCATCAACGTCGACGACCTGGACGACGACGTGGACGCGGACATCGTGCGCGGCGAGGCCCGCAAGCTGCCCGAGGGCCGGATCGCGGCGCTGAACAACTCGTTCGGCTTCGGCGGCCACAACGTGGTGCTGGCATTCCGCACCCGCTGACACCCGCTGCCCCGAACAGCCCGTACGAAGGGGCCGGCGCTCTCCGCGAGCGCCGGCCCCTTCGTCGTACCCTCCGGTCTCAGACCACCTGGTGCAGCCAGCGCACCGGCGCGCCCTCGCCCGCGTAGCGGAACGGCTCCAGCTCGTCGTCCCAGGGCTTGCCGAGCAGCCGGGCGATCTCGGCCTCCAGGTCGGCCCCCTCGCTGCGGGCGCGCAACAGGACGGCGCGCAGCCGGTCCTCGGGGATGAGGATGTCGCCGTGGATGCCCGTGACGGCGTGGAAGATGCCGAGCGTAGGCGTGCTGCTGTACCGCTCCCCCTCCGCCGTGGCGCAGGGCTCGCTGGTCACCTCGTACCGCATCAGCTGCCAGCCGCGCAGCGCAGAGGCGATCTTCGAGGCCGTGCCGGGCTCCCCTTGCCAGGAGAGCTCGGCACGCCAATGCGCGGGTGCGGCCGGCTGGCGGATCCAGTCCAGGCTCACCCTCACACCGAGCACCCCCGCGACGGCCCACTCGACGTGCGGGCACAGCGCGCGGGGCGCGGAGTGGATGTACAGAACTCCACGTGTCGTCACCGGGACCTCCAGGCTGTGGACGAGGGTCGCCTTCCCCAGCTGCCTCGTGCCTGCAGTTGATCCACAGTTACCCATGTTAGCCGACATTAAGTCACTAAATTGAGCAAAACGGACAGGCTTTCGCTCAATGCTAGTCGAATCCTCAACGAGGTCTACCCCTCGGCCGGATCTCTCCCCCGAACGGCCCCATCGCCGGGCGGAACCACCGTACCGCGCCGCCCCGCAGGATGACTGACGCACTTTCGGATCCGGCCGGAATGCGGTAGTGCGACCGGATCCCCTGCGCCCGACTGCGAACCGTTGACGGCGAACCGCTGACGACGAGCCGTTGACGACAGACCGCCCCGCGTGCCCGGTCGGGGCGGCGGGGCGGTCGGTGTCCTGACGCGGCGTCAGCCGTCCAGGCGGACGATCATCTTGCCGGTGTTGCCGCCGCGCAGCAGGTCGAGGAAGGCGTCCGCGGTGCTGTCGATGCCCTGGGTCACCGTCTCGCGGTACTCCAGCTCACCCGAGCGCACCCACGCCGAGACCTCCTCGACGAACTTCGGCTGGAGGTCGTAGTGGTCGCCGACGAGCAGTCCCTCCATGCGGAAGCGCTTGGCGATGATCTGCGCCAGGTTGCGCGGGGCCGGAGTGGGCTCGGTGGCGTTGTACTGCGAGATCATGCCGCACACCACGATGCGTCCGTGCAGGTTCATCACCTCGATCGCCGCTTCCAGGTGCTCGCCGCCCACGTTGTCGAAGTAAACGTCGATGCCGTCGGGGGCCGCCGCCTGGAGCTGCTCGACCACCGGACCGTTCTTGTAGTTGAACGCGGCGTCGAATCCGTACTCCTCCACGAGGAGCTTGACCTTCTCGTCCGAGCCGGCGGAGCCGATCACTCGCGCCGCGCCCTTCAGCTTGGCGATCTGGCCCACGATGCCGCCCACCGCGCCGGCCGCGCCGGACACGAACACCACGTCGCCGGCCTTGATCTCCGCGATCCGCGTCAGCCCCGCGTACGCGGTCAGACCCGGCATGCCGAGCACGCCGAGGTAGGTGGAGAGCGGCGCGGCGTTCGGGTCCACCTTGACTGCCGTCCTGGCGTCGAACGTCGCGTACTCGCGCCAGCCGAAGAAGTGCAGCACGTAGTCGCCCTCGGCGAAGCCCTCCGCCTGCGAAGCGACGACCTGGCCGACCGCCCCGCCCTGCATCGGCTTGTCGAGCTCGTACGGCTCCGCGTAGGACTTGCGGGCCGACATCCGGCCGCGCATGTACGGGTCCACCGAGAGGTAGACGTTGCGGACCAGGATCTCGCCCGGACCAGGGGTCCGGACCGGGGCCTCGACCAGGGCGAAGTCGGTCGGCACCGGCCAGCCCTCCGGGCGGGCGGCGAGGTGCCATTCACGGGCGGTGGCGGGGGCGGCCTGCTCTGCCATGGGACGTGCTCCTTACGGTCCAGGTGCATGAAAGGTTGAGAAACTTAAGTAACGATGGGCATGAAAGGTTCATCTTGTCAACTTTTCAGGTAGACTCTGCAGCATGGACACTCAGCCGGCCCAGGACGCCACGCCGCAGCCCGACGAGATCACCCGCGACGTCGTCGACCTGATGGCCAACCTGGTCGCGCTCTTCCACCGCGAGTACGAGGACGCCGCCGCCGCCCGCTCGCTCACCGGCGCCCAGGCCAAGGTGCTCGCACTGCTGCGGCGCGGGCCGATGCCGATGCGCCAGATCGCCCAGACGCTCAGCTGCGAGCCGTCCAACATCACCGGCATCGTCGACCGGCTGGAGTCCCGCGGCTTCGTCACCCGCGAGGCCGACCGGCAGGACCGCCGGGTCAAGCTGGTCGCCGCCACCGACACCGGGTCGGCGGCCTCCGCCGAGCTGCGCGAATCGCTGAACTTCGCCCGCGAGCCGCTGGCCGCGCTCGGCCCGGACGAGCGGACGGTCCTGCGCGACCTGCTCCGGCGGATGCTCGCGGGCGCCGCCGGCCCCGGGGCGTGACCAGCATCACAGGCCCGACGGGCGATCCGTTCGCCCATCGGGGGTAACCGAACCGCCCCCCGGAACGTCTAACGTTCGAATCGTCGAACGCGAGAAACCTGAAGACGGGGGGCACAGAGGATGAGCAGCAGCACGCGCCGACGCCGCTACCTGCGGACCGCCATCGGCCTGGCCGCCGTTCTGGTGCTGTCGGTCGTGGGTGCCGGGGCCTGGTTCTACCACCGGCTGGACAGCAACATCACCACCTTCGACGCGGGCGGCGTCGCCACCGAGCGCCCGCCGTCCCCCGTTCCGGCCACCCCGGGCGCCTCCGTGCCGGTCAACGTGCTGCTGCTCGGCTCGGACACCCGCGGCGACGGCAACAACGCGCTGGGCGGCGGCGACGAGGGCGTCGGCCACTCGGACACCGCGATCGTGCTGCACATCTACGCCGACCACAAGCACGCCGTCGGCGTCTCCATCCCCCGCGACACCCTGGTCACCGTCCCGTCCTGCCGGCTGCCGAGCGGCGCCTGGACGACGCCCAAGAACGACCAGATGTTCAACTCCGCCTTCACCGTCGGCGAGGACGCCAAGGGCAACCCGGCCTGCACGCAGAACACCGTGGAGAAGCTCACCGGACTGCGGATCGACCACACCGTCGTGGTCGACTTCAAGGGCGCGGCCGCGATGGCCGACGCCGTCGACGGCGTCGAGGCCTGCGTGCCCAACGACGTCAACGAGTTCGGCATCCACCTGAAGAAGGGGCTGCAGAAGCTCTCCGGGCAGTCCGCGGTGGACTACCTGCGAGCGCGCCACGGCATCGGCGACAACTCCGACATAGGCCGGATGAAGCGCCAGCAGGCCTTCCTCTCCTCGATGATCAAGAAGGTCCAGAGCCAGGGCTTCTCGCTGCCCACCCTGCTGCCGCTGGCGGACGCGGCCACCAAGTCGCTCACCGTGGACGAGGGGCTGGGCACCGCGATGAAGCTGGTGGACTTCGCCCGCTCGGTGCAGGACATCAAGCTCTCCGACGTCACCTTCGTCACCGCGCCCTGGCGCTTCGCCGGCGAGCGGATCCGGCTGGTCCAGCCGGACGCCGACACCCTCTGGAAGCTGCTGCGCGAGGACCGCACCCTGGACGGGCAGAGCACCGCCGGGACGGGCCAGGTGACCTCCTCCCCCACCGCCGGCCCGGGCGCGACGGCCGGCACCGACACGCCGCTGACCCCCGAGCAGGCCGCGGCGCCGATCACCGTGGTCAACGGCGTCGGCACCCCCGGTCTGGCGGGCTCCGGCGGCGAGACCCTCAAGGGGCGGGGCTTCCGGAACGTCACGCTCGGCTCCAACTCCCCGGGGCACCAGGTCACCCGGATCGCGTACGACCCCGCGCTGAAGGCCACCGCCGACCAGGTGGTGGCGCTCTTCCCCGGCGCCCAGGCGGTCGAGGAGCCCGGCTCGGAGTCGATCACCGTCACGCTCGGCGCCGACTACCGGCCGGCGGGCACTCGGATCGACTCGGCGTCCTCCCCGATCCCGACCCCCGGCGCCGCGCCGACCGGCGGCGTCCCCACCGGGGGCGTCCCGACCGGCATAGCGGAGAACACCCGCAACGCCGACACCGACCCGTGCGCCAACCTGTCCTTCGGCTGACCGGCCACCGGACCCGGGGTCCCGGCTACTCGGGGTCCGGCAGCCCGGTGACCACGGCGGTGAGACGGGTGCCGCGCGGGAAGGCGCCCGCCCCGGCCAGGTCGGCCAGCCCGGCGAGCAGCTTGGCGACGTAGCGCCGCTCCACCGGGACGCCGTGGCGGCGCTCGAACCGCTCGGCGAAGGCCGCCAGGTCCGCCGGGACCCGGCCGTAGCCGCCGCCGTGGTGCGCGTGGTCGATCCGCCAGTTGTCGAACTCGCGTCCGTACGCGGCCAGATGGAGCCGGGCGACCTCCGCCTCCAGGTACCCCTCGCCGCCGCGCAACACGGCCACGCCGAGCGCCCGAGCGCCCGGCGGCAGGCCCGCCGCGATGCCGGCCAGCGTGCCGCCGGTGCCGACCGGGCAGCAGACCACGTCGCGTGCGCCCAGATCGGGCAGTTCGGCCGGGATCGCGGCCGCGCCGACGGTGGCCAGGGCGTTGGAGCCGCCCTCCGGGAGCACCAGGCAGGGGCCCCAGCGGCGCTGCAGGCCGTCGTCCGCGGCGCCGTCGTCCGTGGCGCCGTCGTCCGTCGGGTCCGCGCTGCCGGCTCGGCCGGTGGCCTCCCGGTACGCGGCCCGGGTCAGGAACTCCAGCCGCATCCCCGCCGCCTCGGCGGCCCGCAGCGACCAGTTGCGCGGCCGGTCCGCCAGCTCCTCGCCGCGAACCAGTCCGACGCTCTCCAGCCCGAGCGCCCCGGCGGCGGCCGCGACGGCCCGCAGGTGGGTCGAGTACGCGCCGCCGAAGGTCAGCAGCCGGGTGTGGCCCCGCTCGACGGCGGCGGCCAGGTTGGGCGCGAGCTTGCGCCACTTGTTGCCGGGAACGGTCGGGTGCAGCAGGTCGTCCCGCTTGAGCCGCAGCTCCACCCCGGCCCGGGCGAACGCCTCGTCGGTGCAGTCCACCAGCGGGGTCGGCAGCAGGGCGGGTTCGAGCACCCGGCCAGCTTACGGGCCGGCCCGAACGAGCCAGGCGTACGGGCCGGGCGTACGGGCCGGGCGTACGGGCAGCGGCTTCGCCCCCGGGCAGCGTGGAGCCCGACCGCCGGATCGGCGGCCGGGCTCACGACGCAGGGGTGGGTCAGCCCCCCGTCGAACCGTCGGCACGGCTGGCGTTGACGGCCCGGCGCAGGGCGCGCGGGACGGGGCCCGCCGCGGGGGCGAGCTTGTCGATCCGGGCCCGGAACTCGCGGCGCCCGCGCCAGGACAGGGCCGAGCCCAGCCGGGCGGCGTCGACCAGCGCGACCAGTGCGGCGTCCGCCGGTTCGACCCGGCTGAGCGGGCCCTTCAGCGCCGAACCGACCAACGCCATCACCGACTTGCGCAGCCGGGGCTCCGGCAGGGTCACCCGGGAGAACCGGAACAGCCCGAGCACCCGGCGCTCCTCTATCCGGATCCGGCCGGCCGCCGCCAGGCCGTTCCGGACGACCCGTGCGGCGCGGGCCGTCGACCCCTGGTTGCGGCCGACCCAGCTTCGCCAGCTGCGTCGGCGCCCCTGCCGGATCTGCTCCAGCAGGGCGGCGGAGAGCGGGTCGAGGCCTTCGGCCTGCACGCCCTCGACGGCGGCCGGGTGCCGGCCGTCGTCCCGGATCACTCCGCGCCGCAGGAGTTCGACCAGCGCCGACGCCCGCAGCACCAGGTCGAGCCGGTCGGTGGCGGTGAGCCGCTCACGCTCGGGGTCGTAGGCGAGCAGGTACAGCTTCTCCGGCAGATTGGCGGGCACGTCCATGGTGGACTCCAAAGCTGTGGACAGTGGGGTGGAACCGTCCGATCATTCGGCGTCGGATTCGCCGTCCTCCGGGCTCTCCCTGGGCGGGCGTCCGCGCCGGGGAATCCGGTTCGCACCGCCGGGCATCCGGCCCGCGTCCGTGAGGGCGCGGCGGAGCAGGAACTCGATCTGCGCGTTGGTGCTGCGCAGGTCGTCCGAGGCCCAGCGGGCGAGTGCGTCGTGAACTGAAGGGTCCAGTCGCAACAGGATCTTCTTCCGTTCCGTCGCCAATGCCGCGCCTTACTGGTAGAGGGAGCCCGTGTTCACGACAGGCTGGGTGCCGCGGTCGCCGCAGAGCACCACCAGGAGGTTGCTCACCATGGCGGCCTTGCGCTCCTCGTCCAACTCCACCACGTCACGCTCGGCGAGCCGGTCCAGCGCCTCCTCGACCATACCGACGGCGCCCTCGACGATCAGCCTGCGCGCGGCCACCACGGCCCCGGCCTGCTGACGCTGCAGCATCACCTGGGCGACCTCCGGCGCGTAGGCGAGCCGGGAGATCCGGGACTCGACGACCCGAACCCCGGCCGAGGCGACCCGGGCGGCGATCTCCGCGGAGAGCTTGCGGGCGATCTCGTCCGCCCCGTCGCGCAGCGACAACTGCCCTTCCTGGTGGGCGTCGTACGGGTAGCTGCTGGCGATGTGCCGCACGGCCGTCTCGGTCTGGATGGCGACGAAGTCGGTGTAGTCGTCCACCTCGAACATGGCCATCGCGGTGTCCTCGACCTGCCAGACCACCACGGCGGCGATCTCGATCGGGTTGCCGTCCGCGTCGTTGACCTTGGTGGTCTCGGTCTCGTGGTTGCGGATCCGCAGGGAGATGTGCCGACGGCTGGTGAACGGGTTCATCCAGGTCAGGCCCTCGGCACGGACCGTGCCGCGGTAGCGCCCGAGCAGCTGCACCACCCGGGCCTGACCGGGCGAGACCACCGTCAGCCCGCACAGCGTCAGCAGCGAGCCCAGCAGCAGCAGCGGCCCGACGACGATCAGTCCGGCACCCGACCCCTGCTGCCCGTCCGCCAGTTGGACCCCTCCACCGATGATCGACCCGGCCCCCGCGACCAGGCCGAGCAGCGCACCGAAGAGCACCGGCAGCCCGGCGGCCCCGGTGATGAGCCGCTCGGTGATCTTGGGGACCGGAAGGTCCAGGGCAGGTCCGTCTTCGACGGTGAAACGCGGTGTGGCCATGAGACCGACTCCTCCAACGAGTGTCCGCATCCGATGGCAAAGTGATATCACTTTTTCCGCGCACCGCACCAGGGGGCCGACACCGGGAACACCGACGCGCCGCCGACAGGACGCCGACGGGGCACAGGGCTGGGGAGCCACCAGGGGACGCCGGGGCCGATGCCCACAGGCGGGTGAATTCCGGCGCGCCACCCGGGGAAGAGGAGTGGCCGCGTCCTAGACTCGCGTCGTCGCAGGCGGCGGAGCTCCGGCTCAGGGCCTGCCCGCGGACGGTCATACGCGCTCGTACGACACTCGTCGCGCATCGAGAAGGTGGGGCGGGTGGGACTCGAACCCACGACCAAGGGATTATGAGTCCCCTGCTCTAACCGGCTGAGCTACCGCCCCGGTTCGCCGCGCGCCGGTCGATCGGCCACGGCAGCAGCAGACGGCCCCAGCGAGGCCGTCCCGGGCAGCATAGCCGGTCGATCACCCGTGGTGCGCGCCGGGGGCGCACCTGGGTGCGGGACGGCGCGCGCCTCTCCGGGCGGCGCAGCCCGGGTGGCGGCGCGACGCCCGTCCAGGGCAGCCTGGGCGGATGACGATACGTAGGGCGGGGGTGGTGGCCGGGCTGTTCGCAACGGTGCTGGCCGCGGCGGGCTGCACGACCTCGGCGGGGCCCGGCGGGGGCGTCCCCACGGTCACCTCGGCACCGGCCACGGCCGCCTCGGGGAGCAGCCACGGCTGGAGCAGGCAGCGGTTCAAGGGGGCGGTCGACCGGCGCACCGGAGTCACCCGCACCGCCAAGCCCAGCGTCCTCAACGGCCTGGTCGGCGCGGTGTTCACCCGCAACGCCGACGGCGACCACTTCTGCACGGCCAGCGTGGTCGACAGCGCCGGGCTCAACCTCATCGTCACCGCCGCCCACTGCGTCTGGGACCCGAAGCTCGGTCAGCGCGCCGACCTGGTCTTCGTCCCCGGCTACCGGGACGGGGACACCCCCAGCGGCGTCTGGCCGCTGCTGGCGGTCACCGTCGACGACGGCTGGAAGGACCACGCCGACCCGGACATGGACGTCGCCTTCGCGGTCGTCCAGGCCCAGAACGGGCAGCAGGTCCAGCAGGTGCTCGGCGCCAACCGACTGGGCGTCAACCGCGGCTACCGGGTCCCGGTGAAAGTCACCGGCTACCCGGGCAGCAGCGACGTCCCGATCACCTGCTCCAACACCACCTCCGAACAGAGCCCCACCCAGCTGCGGATCGACTGCCCCGACTACACCGGCGGCACCAGCGGCAGCCCCTGGGTCACCGACTTCGACCCCACCACCAGGACCGGCACCGTGGTCGGCGTGATCGGCGGCTACCAGGAGGGCGGCGACAGCCCGGACACCTCGTACAGCAGCTACTTCGGCGACCGCGTCCAGGCGCTGTACGACCGCGCCACCGGCTGACCGGCGCCGCACCGGGAACCCGACGGTGGCGCCGCCCGTCACGGCCTGGTAGATCTTCCTCACGAACGGCGGAACGCACGGCCCGGTGCCCGCCCCGAGGAACGAGACGGAGCCCCGATGGCCCCCCGCCCGGTACGGCCCGCGCGCCCGGTTCGTACGGCCGCGCTGGCCGCCCTGCTGCTCGCCGCCGGCACTGCGTGCGGCGGGCAGGACGGGGCGCCGACCGCCGAGGTCGCGCAGCAGAGCCCCGCGCGGGACCGGATCGGCACGCTCTCTATCCACACCCCGCAGGGCCCTCGGGCGTGCACCGCGA
The DNA here is from genome assembly GCF_044455625.1 of Kitasatospora sp. NPDC051164. NCBI lineage: Bacteria > Bacillati > Actinomycetota > Actinomycetes > Kitasatosporales > Streptomycetaceae > Kitasatospora > Kitasatospora sp. NPDC051164. The sequence goes on from NZ_JBITFB010000004.1 coordinate 366,121, forward strand.
GTGTCGTGCAGAGCCCCCGGCACAACCTGCTCGTGACGGCGGCGCACTGTGTGCAGAGCCGCCGGATCGGCCTGCTGGACGGCCTGGTATTCACCCCGGGCTACCGCAACGGGTCCACCCCGTACGGGACTTGGCCGGTGCGGTCGGTCACCGTCGACCCGCGCTGGGCGTCCGACGACGACCCGGAGTACGACGTGGCGTTCGTCACGGTGGGCACGGTGGACGGCCGGCAGGTCGAGGACGCGGTCGGCGGAAATCCGATCGGCACCGGGCAGGGCTTCGGGCTGTCCGTCTCGGTGACCGGCTACCCGAACCAGAGCGACGAGCCGATCACCTGCTCGGTCCGGACCCGCTCGCAGAGCGCCACCCAGGAACGCTTCGACTGCGGCGGCTACACCGACGGCACCAGCGGCAGCCCGTGGGTGACCGAGAAGGGCACGGTGGTCGGCGTGATCGGCGGCTACCAGGAGGGCGGGGACACCCCGGGCACCTCGTACAGCGTCGCCTTCGACCAGCGGGTGACCGACCTCTACCGGAAGGCGACCACCTGATTCCGGGGCCCGCCGGGGCGGCGTCACGGTGTGACGTACGCGACACCGGGTGGCGGCAACACGAAGGCCCCCCGGTCGACCGAGGGGCCTTCGCTCTGAGCAGTCACCGGGCGCACCCGGTGCAGCTCCCGCAATTGGACTCGAACCAATAACCTGCCGATTAACAGTCGGCTGCTCTGCCAATTGAGCTATGCGGGATCGCGGCACTCGACTTCCGTACCACGGGCGGGCAGAGGACCCAGAAGGCCTCGTCCCGAGCTCCCCCAATTGGACTCGAACCAATAACCTGCCGATTAACAGTCGGCTGCTCTGCCAATTGAGCTATGGGGGATCGGCTTCCGCCCCGGCCCCCGGTTTCCCGGACTCCGTGGCGCTCGCTGCGGGACATACATTAGCGCACTCGGGGGGGTGGTCCGCCAATCGCTTTCGCCGGTTGCCCCGGGGTTGCCGCCCGGCGTGCCCCGCGCGCGCCCGCAGCCGCTCCCGGGGATGCTGGGGACGCGGACGACGGTTCGCCGTCCCGACGGACGGGTAGGGCAATGCGGCAGAAGGCCGCCAGGAGAGGGTGGATCCGACCATGTGGAAGCTGTCGTTGGCCGCGGGGTTCGCGGCCGGCTACGTACTCGGCTCGCGGGCCGGGCGTCAGCGCTACGAGCAGATCGCCAAGGTCACCCGGCAGATCGCCGAGAACCCCACGGTGCAGGGCGCCGCCGACCGGGCGAAGCACCAGGCCGGCGCGGTGGCCGGGAAGGCCGCGGGCGCGGTCGCCGACCGGGTCGGCGACCGGCTGCCGTCGGCCGTCACCGACCGGGTGCCGTACTTCAACCGGGCCCGGACGGAGGACGACGGCTGGGGTACCTTCCGCCCGTGACGGGGCGGTGATGCCACGGCAAAGCGCGCCCCAACGCGGGGTCGCGAAGCGGCAACGGCTCACCCGGCCCGGACGCGTCCCGGGCCGGGCTGAGGCATGATCTCGACATGGCCATCGTCGCGGGGATAGACAGCTCGACCAGCCGTACCCGGATCGTCGCGTGCGACACGGAAACCGGCGCCGTCCTGCGCTCCGGCAAGGCGCCGCACCCCGTCCCCGAGGACCAGGACCTGCGCCCCGGCGAGGCCGACCCGCAGGTCTGGCTGCACTCGCTCGGCGACGCCGCGGCCGGCGGCCTGCTGGAGGGCGTCCGGGCGATCGGCGTCAGCGCGCAGCAGCACGGCATGATCGGCCTGGACGCGGGCGGGGTACAGGTCCGGCCCGCGATCCTGTGGAACGACCCGCGCTCCAGCGGCGCCGCCGCCAAGCTGCTGGACGCCCTCGGCGGCCCAGCCGGCTGGACCGCCGCGATCGGCGCCGTGCCCGCCCCGACGTACACCATCGCCAAGCTGCGCTGGCTGGCCGAGTTCGAGCCGGCCAACGCCCGCCGGGTCGCCGAGGTGCTGCTGCCGCACGACTGGCTGGTCTGGCAGCTGCTCGGCCACCCCAAGCGCCGCACCACCGACCGCGGCGACGCCTCCGGCACCGGCTACTGGTCGCCGATCACCGGCGAGTACCGCCAGGACCTGGTCGAACTGGCCCTCGGCCACGAACTCAAGCTGCCCGACGTCCTCGGCCCCGCCGAGCCCGCCGGGCACACTCCCGAGGGCCTGCTGATCTCGGCCGGCACCGGCGACAACATGGCCGCCGCCCTGGGCCTGGGCCTGCGCCCGGGCGACGCGGTGGTCTCGCTCGGCAGCGCCGGGACGATCTTCGCGGTGCACGAGGAGGCCGTGGTGGACGCCTCCGGCCTGGTCTCCTCCTTCGCCGACGCCAGCGGCCGCCACCTGCCGATGGTCGCCACCCTCAACGCGGCCCAGGTGCTGCGCTCCACCGCCGCGATGCTCGGCCTGGAACTGGAGGGCCTGAGCGACCTCGCCCTGCACTCCTCCCCCGGCGCGTACGGGCTGGTGCTGCTGCCGTACCTGGACGGCGAGCGCACCCCCGCGCTGCCGCACGCGGCCGGCACCCTGACCGGCCTGCGCGCCGACGCGATGACTCCTCAGCACTTGGCCCGGGCCGCCGTCGAGGGCATGCTGTGCAACATCGCGGACGCGCTGGACGTGCTGCGCGCCCAGGGCGTCGGGATCAACCGGGTGTTCCTGCTCGGCACGGCCGGGCGGCTGCCCGCCGTCCGGCACATCGCCCCGATGCTGTTCGGCGTCCCGGTCGTGGTGCCGCCGCCGGGCGCGCACGCCGCCCGCGGGGCCGCCCGGCAGGCCGCCTGGGCGCTGGCGGGCACCCCGGAGCCGCCGGAGTGGGAGCTGCCGGACGCCGAGACCGTCGAGCCCGACGGGGAGCAGGACCTGGCGATCGGTTCGGCGGTGCGCCGGCAGTACCGGGCCGCCCGCGGCCAGATCCACCCGGAGACGGCGGCCTGACCGCCCGCCGGGGTGGCGCCTGACCGCCGTTCGGGGTGGCAGCCGGTGAAGATGCGTCACCCGGCGTCCGGTGGCAGCGTGGGACGGGACACGGCCACCGACGCGAAGGGCGGCAGGACGCCATGGCGCTGCACAAGGGGGCCGGCGGGGACCGCCGGCTGAGCATCGGTTCGTTCACGGCCGCCGACCCGCTGGGCGCGATGAAGCTGGCCCCGCCGCTGCACCGGCTCGGCGACGGCCCCGTCCCGGCCGAGACCGCGTACCAGCTGATCCACGACGAGCTGATGCTGGACGGCAACGCCAGGCTGAACCTGGCCACCTTCGTCACCACGTCGATGGAGACGCAGGCCGCCCGGCTGATGACCGAGTGCCTCGACAAGAACATGATCGACAAGGACGAGTACCCGCAGACCGCCGAACTGGAGCGGCGCTGCGTGGCGATCCTCGCCGACCTCTGGCACGCCCCCGACCCGGACACCGCGGTCGGCTGCTCCACCACCGGCTCCAGCGAGGCCTGCATGCTGGCCGGCATGGCGCTCAAGCGCCGCTGGATGCGCCGCAACCCCGACCGCTATGCGGCCGGGGCCCGGCCCAACCTGGTGTTGGGCGTCAACGTGCAGGTGTGCTGGGAAAAGTTCTGCAACTTCTGGGAGGTCGAGGCGCGCACCGCGCCGATGGAGGGCGAGCGCTTCCACCTCGACGCCGAACAGGCGGTCGCGCTCTGCGACGAGGACACCATCGGCGTGGTCGGCATCCTCGGCTCCACCTTCGACGGTTCGTACGAGCCGATCGCGGAGATCTGCGCGGCCCTGGACGCGTTCCAGGAGCGCACCGGCATCGACGTGCCGGTGCACGTGGACGGCGCCTCCGGCGGCATGGTGGCGCCCTTCCTCGACCCCGGGCTGGTGTGGGACTTCCGGCTGCCCCGGGTGGCCTCGATCAACACCTCCGGGCACAAGTACGGCCTGGTCTACCCGGGCGTGGGCTGGGCGCTCTGGCGCGACCAGGCGGCGCTGCCGGAGGAACTGGTCTTCCGGGTCAACTACCTCGGCGGCGAGATGCCGACCTTCGCGCTCAACTTCTCCCGGCCCGGCGCCGAGGTGGTCGCCCAGTACTACGTGCTCCTGCGGCTCGGCCGGGAGGGCTTCCGGGCCGTCCAGGGCGCCTCCCGCGAAGTCGCCACCTACCTGGCCGGGGAGATCGGCGCGCTGGACTGCTTCCGGCTGCTGACCCGCGGCGACCAGCTGCCGGTGTTCGCCTTCACCACCGAAGGGGACGTCCCGTTCGATGTGTTCGACGTCTCGCGGCGGCTGCGCGAGCGCGGCTGGCAGGTGCCCGCGTACACCTTCCCGGCGAACCGGGAGGACCTGTCGGTGCTCCGGGTGGTCTGCCGCAACGGCTTCTCCCGGGACCTCGGCGACCTGCTGCTGGCCGACCTCCACCGGCTGGTGCCGGAACTGCGGCGCCAGCCCGTCCCGCTCAAGGAGCTCGGGGTGCCGGCCCGGTCGGGCTTCCACCACTGAGCGAACGCCGCGGGACATCGACGGGAACACCAGGGGAACGTCACGGCGGGAGGGCGCAGTGAAGCGCCCTCCCGCCGGACTGTCCCGGACGGGCCGGGGCAGCCTCCCCCCGCGAGGCTGCCCCGGCTCGGTGGGGGAACCGGGACGGATTTCGGACGAACGGCACGTGACCGTCCGGTATCCGAACGAACCCACCGGGCGGCCAACCGCTCCGGTGAGAGAACTCTGCACGATGGCCAGATAACTGTTCGAGCGTCTCCGGGGCTTGTGAGACACTTCCGTCCGTCTCAGCGCCATGACCAGGGGATTGAGACGCCAGGCCGATGAGGTTGGAGACACCGGAGACACCCGAACGGCCCGGGCCGGAGCCCGTTCCGCCCGTCTCCCTCCCCCGTTCCGTCCCTGATCTTTGGAAGGCCGCATGGGTTCCGCCTGGAAGAACCTGCCCGAGGAGCTGTCCGAGCCCGCCAGAAGCCTGGCCGAGGAACTCCGGGCCATCAAGGACGCCGCCGGGCTCTCACTGTCCGAGCTGGCCACCCGCACGCACTACAGCCGGGCCTCCTGGGAGCGCTGGCTGAACGGCAAGCGGGTCGTCACCGAGCAGGCACTGGACGCGCTGATCGGGACGGTGGACTGCGACGGGGCCGCGCTGCGGGCGCTGTGGGAGCGGGCGGCGGTGCCGGGGGAACCGGCCGAGCCGTCGGCGCAGGACTCCCCTGCCGCGGAGCCGCCGTCCGGTGGGCCGTCCCCGGACGAAACGGACGAAACCGGTGTGCCGTCCCCCGGCAAAACCGGTGTGCCGTCCTGCGACGAGCCCGGTGTGACGTCCGACGAGGCGTCGCACGGCGAGGCGTCCGCCGGGGAACCGGACGAGGCGCTGGTGACCGGCCAGGATCCGGAGCCCGCCCCCGTCGTCTGGTGGCGGCGCCCGGCGGCGCTGGTCTCCGGCGCGGCGGTGCTGGCAGCCCTGCTGGTGCTGGTCGGCCTGCGCGCCGCCCGGCACGACGGTCAGCCGACGGCGGTCGCCGAACCGGTGCCGACCACGTCCCCGGCCGCCACCGGCACCACCGGCGCCACCGGCAAGCCCATCCCCGCCGCTCCCACCTGCCAGGCCCTCGGCTGCGACCACCGGGACCCCAAGTACACCGGCTGCGGCAAGGACGCGCGGACCCTGTACACCGACGTCATCGGCAAGGTGGTCATCTACCTCCGGTACAGCCAGACGTGCCAGGCCGCGTGGGCCGCGATCACCGAGGGCGAGCCGAACGACTTCGCGACGATCATCAACAGCACGGGTGACAGCGAGCAGGCCCTCATCCACTACGGCTACGACAACTACTCGAACATGCTGAACGCGGCGGACCCGACGATCGGCTTCCACCTCTGCGGACACCAGCCGGGCGGAGACCGCTGCACCGAGGAGATCTTCGACCTGGCCGCCGTGGTGGCCTCGACCCCGATCCCGATCGGCCCCGCCTCGCCGCCGCCGGGCACCGGAGCGGGTGCGGGTGCGGCCACCACACCGGCCACAACCCCGGCGACGACCCCGGCGACGGCCCCGGCAGCCCCGAGCGACTCGCCGACACCGTCCTAGTCGAGGTACCCGCGCAGCTGCTCGGCGAAGGCGTGGTCGCGGAGCTTGACCAGCGTCTTCGACTCGATCTGACGGATCCGCTCCCGTGTCACGCCGAACACCGCGCCGATCTCCTCCAGCGTGCGCGGGCGGCCGTCGTCCAGCCCGTAGCGGAGCTGGACGACCTGGCGTTCCCGTTCGCCCAGGGTGGCCAGCACCGCGTCGAGGTGCTGGCGCAGCAGCAGGAAGGTCGCGGACTCGGCGGGTGAGGCGGCGTCGGCGTCCTCGATCAGGTCGCCGAACGCGACGTCGTCCTCCTCGCCGACCGGGGTGTGCAGCGAGATCGGCTCCTGGGCCAGCCGGAGCAGCTCCCGCACCCGTTCCTCGGTCAGTCCCAGGGCGGCGCCGATCTCGGCCGCCGTCGGTTCCAGGCCGCGTTCCTGCAGCAGCCCCCGCTGGACCCGGACCACCCGGTTGATCAGCTCGACCACGTGGACCGGCACCCGGATCGTCCGGGCCTGGTCGGCCAGGGCCCGGCTCATCGACTGGCGGATCCACCAGGTCGCGTAGGTGGAGAACTTGTAGCCGCGGGCGTAGTCGAACTTCTCCACCGCCCGGATCAGGCCCAGGTTGCCCTCCTGGATCAGGTCCAGCAGGGTCAGCCCGCGTCCGACGTAGCGTTTGGCGACGGAGACGACGAGGCGCAGGTTGGCCTCGATCAGCCGGCGTTTGGCGATCCGGCCCCGCACCACCAGGGCGTCCAGCTGCCCGGCCAACGGGTCGGACGGCGGCGGGGCCCCGTTCAGCCGCTCCTCGGCGAACAGGCCGGCCTCGACCCGGCGGGCCAGCTCGACCTCCTCGGCGGCGGTGAGCAGGCGGATCCGGCCGATCTCGCGCAGGTATTGGCGCAGCAGGTCGGCGCCCGGCCCGCTGCTGTCGGCCGGCTCGCGGCGCTCGTCCACCGCGTCGGCATCGTGGTCGGCATCGTGGTCGGCAGGGCGCTCGGCATCGCCGCCGGTGTCCGCTTCGGGCTCGGGCTCCGGCTCGGGCTCGGGGCTGTCCGGGTGGCCTTCCGGCAGGCCCTGGGCAGGGACGCGCGCGCCGTCCGGGGGCGCTGCCCCGGCCCGGCCGTGGTCGGTCTCCTGCTCCCCCGCCGGTTCGGCGGGGTTCGCTCTCGTACTGGTGGTGGTCGCTGCGACGAGGCCTTGCTCCACGGGCATCCCCTCGGGGCGGGCGCGACTCTGGCGGACCCGCGCTGTACGGAGGTGGGACGCCCTCCAGTGTGCGGTACGCCACACTCCGTGGCCGAGACTCGTGCGCCGACTTTCTGTGCAGCGAGTGCTACAGGGCGGCGGCGCCCCGGCTCTTCAGTTGATCGCCGTACTGCTGGAGCTGCCACAGCTCGGTCTGCACCGCGTGCAGCTGCTCCGTGTCGGCCCGGTGGCCGAGCCGCTGGAGGTAGCCGCGGACCTCGGCGATCCTGCGGTCGACGGCCAGCAGGCGAAGCTTGACCAGGAACTCCCCCGCGTAGACGGCGTCCACCTTGCGGCGCGAGCGCACCGGCTCGACGGTCAGCTCGGTGACCAGCGAGCGCACCCGGTCGTCCGGGGACGCCTCGCGCACCGCGCTGGTGAAGTCCGGCAGGGTCGCCCCGTACGCGGCGCCGCCGGCCTTGGCAACGGCCTGCCGGACGGCGGTGTACGGCGGGGTCGGGAACTCGTCGTCGCCGTAGTGGTCGAAGGCCGGGCTGACCAGGTCCGGGTGCTGCAGGGCCAGCTTGAGCAGCTCGCGCTCGACGAACTGGGCCGGGTCGCGCGGGTTGAGCCGGAAGGCCTGCTGCGCGGGGCGCGGCGGCTGTACCGGTTCGGGGCGGCGCTGGGCGGCACCGCGCGGGTTCTGCTGGCGCTCGCGGTCCCAGCGGGCCAGCTGGGAGACCCGGCGGACGACGAAGGGCTCGTCCAGGATGCCGAGCATGCCGGCCAGCCGGACGGCGTACTCGTGCTGGATCGAGCGGTCCTTGATCTTGGCGACGATCGGGGCCGCTTCCTCCAGTGCCGCCGAGCGCCCCTCCGGGGTGTCCACCCGGTGCCGGGCCACCGCCGAGGTCAGTGCGAACTCGAACAGCGGGACCGGATTGTCGATCAGCTGCTTGACCGCCTCGTCGCCCTGGGCCAGGCGCAGCTCGCACGGGTCCATGCCGCCCGGGCTGACCGCGATGGAGGTCTTGGCGGCGAACTTCTGGTCGTCCTCGAAGGCCCGCAGGGCGGCCTTCTGGCCGGCCGCGTCGCCGTCGAAGGTGAAGACCGTCTCGCCCCGGTACTGCGAGGTGTCCATCAGCAGCCGACGGATGATCTTGATGTGGTCCTCGGCGAAGGCGGTGCCGCAGGTGGCCACCGCCGAGGTGACCCCGGCGAGGTGGCAGGCCATCACGTCGGTGTAGCCCTCGACCACCACCGCGCGGCCCGACTTCGCGATCTCCTTCTTCGCCAGGTCGATGCCGTACAGCACGTGGGACTTCTTGTAGATCGGCGTCTCGGGGGTGTTCAGGTACTTCGGGCCGTTGTCGTCCTCGCGCAGGCGGCGGGCGCCGAAGCCGACCACCTCGCCGGCGATGTCCCGGATCGGCCAGACCAGCCGGCCCCGGAAACGGTCGATCAGGCCGCCGCGCTGGCCCTGCGAGGCCAGGCCGCCGAGCAGGATCTCCTTGTCGGTGAAGCCCTTGCCGCGCAGGTAGCGGACCAGGTGCTCCCAGCCGACCGGGGCGTAGCCGACGCCGAAGGCCGCGGCCGCCTCCTCGTCGAAGCCGCGCTCGGCCAGGAAGCGGCGACCGATCTCCGCCTCCGGCGAGGTCAGCTGCTCCCGGTAGTAGGCGGCGGCCACCTTGTGCGCCTCGACCAGGCGGGTGCGCTCGCCCTGCTGGTGGCGGGGGCTGTAGCCGCCCTCCTCGTAGCGCAGTGTGATGCCGGCCTGGGCGGCCATCCGCTCGACGGCCTCGGCGAAGGTGAAGTGCTCGATCTTCATCAGGAAGGCGATGGTGTCGCCGTTCTCCTGGCAACCGAAGCAGTGGAACACGCCCTTGGCGGGGTTCACGTAGAACGAGGCGGACTTCTCGTCGTGGAAGGGGCAGACGCCCTTGTACTCGCCACCGCCACCATTGGTCAGCTGTACGTAGTCGCCGACCACCGCGTCGATCGGCAGTGCGCTGCGCACCGCCTGTACGTCTTCGTCCCTGATCCGCCCGGCCACCCCGGAAGTCTACTGGGGCGGCCGGGTTAACCGGCCGGGTTAACCCGGCCGGGTCGAGGGGTCGAGGGGTCGGGTCGAACGGCGGACCGGCTACGCCCAGGCCGCGCCGACGAGCTTGGCGTGCAGGGCCAGGGCCGAGGCGTCGGTCAGGGTGGCGATCTGGTCGATGACCGTGCGCAGGGCGGCGCGGTCGTCCTCGGCCTCGCGGTACATCGCGGCGAACACCGGGTCCAGGCCCTCGGGGGCGCGCTGGGTGAGGACGTACGCCAGCTCGGCGATCACGATCCGCTGGCGGGCCCGCAGCTGGGCCTGCTCGTCGCGCTGCATGACGAAGCGGACCGCGACCGCCTTGAGCACCGCGCACTCCAGCCGGACGTCCCGCGGCACCACCAGCTCGGCGGCGTAGCGGGTGAGCCGGCCCGGGCCGTAGCGGGCGCGGGTGGCCTGCTCGGCGGCCAGGCAGAAGCGGCCGATCAGCTGGCTGGTGAGGTCCTTGAGCCCGGCCCGGTCGCGCGCGGTGCCGTCGTACGAGCGGGGCCACCACTCCTGGGCGAGCAGTCGGTCCAGGGCGGCGGCCAGCTCCTCCGGCTCGGCGTCGGGGGCGTAGCGCTCGGCGACCTTGAAGAGCTCGGCGCGCTCGCTCGGGGCGCGCAGCACGGCCGGGTCGATGTGGCCGGCCTGGAGGCCGTCCTCGACGTCGTGGGTGGAGTAGGCCACGTCGTCGGACCAGTCCATCACGGTGGCCTCGAAGCACTTGCGCCCGGCCGGGGATCCGGCCCGCAGCCAGCGGAAGACCGGCAGGTCGTCGGCGTAGACGCCGTACTTGGGCGAGGCCGGGTCGCTCGGGTGGGTGCCCTTGGTCCACGGGTACTTGGTGGCGGCGTCGAGCGCGGCGCGGCTCAGGTTGAGGCCGACGCTGCGGCCGGGCCAGGGGGCGAGCCGGGTCGACGGCTCCTCCGTGGGGGCGAAGCGCTTGGGTTCGAGCCTGGTCAGGATGCGCAGCGACTGGGCGTTGCCCTCGAAGCCGCCGCACTCCTCGGCGGCCTGGTCGAGGGCCTCCTCGCCGGTATGGCCGAAGGGCGGGTGGCCGATGTCGTGGGCCAGGCAAGCCGTCTCCACCAGATCCGGGTCGCAGCCCAGGGCCGCGCCCAACTCCCGCCCGACCTGGGCGCATTCGAGGGAGTGGGTGAGCCGGGTGCGCGGGAAGTCACTGCGCATCGGGGCGACCACCTGGGTGGTGCCGGCCAGCCGGCGCAGCGCCGCCGAGTGCAGCACCCGGGCGCGGTCGCGCTGGAACGCCGTACGACCCGGGCGCTTGTCGGGTTCGGGGACCCAGCGGGCCTCGGCGGCGTGGTCGTACGGGATCGGGGCGGCGAGGCGGTGCGTGGTGTCATCCATATGGCACTCACGGTACGCCGCGCCCCTGACACGCGGGGTCTGCCGCGCGCGAAGGAGCGCGGGCCGGGCGTGAACGCCGCGCGGCGCGCGGGTGCCCGTCCCGGTGAATCCTCCTCACCCGGACGGCTCAGCCCCGGAGCGCCTTGAGGACGACGCCGGCCACCGCCTCCTGCCCCTTGGCGTTCGGGTGGATCGGCGCCATTCCGCGGGCCGGGAACGGGGGCTCGACCCAGCGCTGGTCCTCCCCCGCGCACATGTCGTGCCCGGCCGAGGGTCCGGCCGTGTCCACGAACACCGCTCCGGCGGCCTCCGCGTGCTTCTTGAGCATGCCGTTGAGCTGCTGCTCCTTCTCCGAGAGGAAGCCCAGGTCGGAGACGGCCACGGTCTTGCCGAGCACCGGCAGGCAGCCCGACGGCTCGACCGGCAGCAGCGTCGGGTACCCGATCACGTACACCCGGGCCTGCGGGGAGCGCCGTTTGATGTCCTGGAGGATCCCGCCGAGCCGGTCGCCGGCCGCGTCCACCTTGTGTTGGACCTCGTCGGCGCCGTCGGCGGAGGAGTAGTGGTCACGGCAGGGCGAGGCGGCGCGGGTCTGCTTGATCACGCCCTTCACCACGTCCATCAGGTTGTCCTTGGCGCACTCGGTCACGACCTCCATGAAACCGGCGTCGTTGCCGCCGATCCCGAGTGTGACCAGCCGGGTGTCCGCGCTCAGCGCGTCCAGCTGGGCCGGGTTGCTGCCGTTGCCGGTGTCCTGCGCCGCGGTCAGGTCCACGGTGGTGGCGCCGGTGCAGCTGACGTCCCGGAACTGCCCGGACGTCACCCCGAGGCCCTTGGCCACCAGGGACGGGTAGTTGACCGCCGAGCGGGAGCAGCCACGCGGCTCGCCGGTGTGCGGGGGGATCTGCATGCCGGCCGTGTACGAGTCGCCGAGCGCGACGTACGGGCCGGTGGGTGGCGGGGTGGGTGTCGGCGACGGGGTGGCGCCTGCCTTCGCACGGCCGGGCACCGCGCCTGCGAGGTCCTTCCCCTGGCTGTCCGAACCGCCTCCGCCGGTGCATCCGGCCAGCAGCAGCGCGGCCAGTCCGGCCGTCAGGGCGACGGTCGGGCGTGTGGTCCTGGGCATGGCATCCCCCCGGGGGTACGACGAGTCACGGTCGGCTCCTCACGGCAGCCCGTCCCCCGGGCACCTCGGGCTCCAACGAGCGGCCGTCGACGATGACTCCCGCCTCCGCGAAATCCTCCCAAGGGGAATCCGCGTTCCCGTCAGGGCCCCCGGGGCCGCGCCGGAGGAGCCGGCTCCGCGCCCGCTCCCCGACTACTCCGCGCCGCGCTCGTGCTCGGCCAGGAACTGCTCGAAGCGCCGACCCAGTTCGTCCGCCGACGGCAGGTCCACCGGCTCGGCCAGCAGGCTCTCCCGGTCCTCGGAGCCCGCCACCGCGTCGTACTGGCCCTCCATGCCGCGGATCGCCGAACGCAACTCGCCGTCCCCGTGGGTCAGCTGCTCCTCGATGTCGGCGTAGACCTCGCCGACCCGCTCGCGCAGCCGGGTGCCGGGCAGCACCAGCCCGGTGGCGGACTGCACCGCCTCCAGGACGAGCACGGCCGCCGCCGGGTAGGCCGAGCGGGCCACGTAGTGCGGGACGTGCACGGCGAAGCCCAGGACGTCGTGCCCGGCCTCGGCCAGGCGGTACTCCAGCAGCGCCTGCGCGCTGCCCGGGACCTGGGCCTGCTCGAACCACTGCGGGTACCCGGGCGCGAGGTCGAGCCGGTTGCCGTGCGGCGTCAGGCCGACCGGGCGGGTGTGCGGCACGCCCATCGGGATGCCGTGGAAGTCGATCGACAGGCGGACCTCGAAGCGCTCCACCAGCTCGCGGACGGCGCGCGCGAAGCGCTCCCACTCCACGTCCGGCTCGGGGCCGGTGAGCAGCAGGAACGGCGCGCCGGCGGCATCGTGGACGAGCTGGAGCAGGATCTCCGGCGGGTCGTAGGACGTCCAGTGGTCGTGGTCGAACACCATCGCCGGACGGCGGGCCCGGTAGTCGACCAGCCGGTCGTGGTCGAAACGGGCCACCACCTGCGGCGATCCCGTCTCCAGCAGGTGGGCCACCACCTGGCCGCCGGCCTCTCCGGCGTCCATGAAGCCCTCGAAGTGCTGGAGCAGCACCAAGCCGGCGCCGGTGTCGCGCAACTGCGCGGTGGCGGTGGCCACCGCGGCCACGCCCTGCTGATCCAGCTCGTACAGCGCCTGGAAGTCACGCACCGCGCACCCAACCCCGTTCTCTGCTCGTCGTCCGACCGGCTTCTCGTCCTGTCCAGCGTGCCGGGCACCGCCGGAATTCCCGCCACGCCGGACGACTCGTCCGGAGCCTCGGCCGACCCCTCCGGACCATGATCGCACCCGACGGAAGATCCCCTGGTCACAGGCCTGCGAGGGCCCGTTCCGAGGTGCGCCGCAACAGGCCGCGCCGCCATTCGCGCGCCGCGAAGTGACGCACCGCCTTCTGGCGGGTATCGTCCTCTCGCTGCCTCGCATCGTCGCGTCGTCGTCACGTCGTCCGTAACGCCGTCGGCCACGTCCCGGTCCGGTGCTCGGCCAGCCACCCACGACGCATCTTGCCTTCACCTGGCCGCCTGCTTCCCTTCGCGCTCTCGTTTCCTTCTCGGCCATTTCGCGGACGCACACTGTCCCCTCGCACTTCCCGCCGGACCGGTCCGAGGACCCGTGTCCGTTCCGGCACCCCGCGCCGCCCGTTCCGGGCCGCCGCCCCCGCCCCGCCCGACCGGATCCTCCGGCGCGCACGGCTACCCGGGCGGACGGACCCGGGCCGGGGCGAACCCCGAAACCGCACCCCGAGCCGCACCCCGGCCCGGGAGGCGCCCTCCGACCGATGAAGGACCGAAGGTTCCGTGCCCGTACCTGTCATCCTCACCGGCCGCACCGTGCGGCTGGAGCCCCTCGCCGCGCACCACGCCGAGGCCATCGCCAAGGCCGGCGCCGAGGACCGTACGACCTACGCCTTCACCCCCGTTCCGCACGGCCTGGAAGCGGCCCGCGACTACATCGCGCGGGCCCTCGCCGACCAGGCCTCGGGACGGTCGCTGCCGTTCGCGACGGTGAACGTCGCCGACGGCCGGGTGGTCGGCTCCACCCGGTTCCTGGAACTGGACTACTGGCAGGGCCCGATGGTGTGGCCGCCGGTGCCCGGTGTGCCGTTCGGCGATCCCGCCACGGCCGTCCCGGACGCCGCCGAGATCGGCAACACCTGGCTCTCGCCGCGCGCCCAGGGCACCGGCATCAACACCGAGGCCAAGCTGCTGATGCTGCGCCACGCCTTCGAGACCTGGGGCGTGCAGCGGATCTCCCTGCGCGCGGACGCCCGCAACCTGCGCTCGCGCGCCGCGATCGAGCGGCTCGGCGCGACGGGCGAGGGCGTACGCCGGGCCCACTCGCGCGGGCTGGACGGGGTGGTCCGGTCCACCGCGTTCTACTCGATCCTCGACGCCGAGTGGCCGGCCGTCCGGGACATCATCGAGATGCGGATCGCCGCCGCCACCTCGCCGAGCGCCCCGGATCCGGCGATCAACCAGGAGTGCCTTAGACAGGGCGGCAGCGGCGCCGGGCAGCTGATGATCACGGCCTGACCGGGGACCACTCACCGTCGGCGGCGTTCCTCAGGAGCCGAGCGAGGAGCAGGGGGCTCCGGTCCGCGTCCGTCGGGAACCGGTGGTGGGCCGTCTCGGCGACGGCCGAGACCGGGCGCCAGCCGTTCCGGACGCGGGCGACGGTCACCTCCCAGCGGGCCGGGCCGCCCGGGTGGCACAGCCGCAGGGTGCCCTCATGGGTGAGGACCTGCCGGCGGTGGTCCATCGCGGCCGGATCGGACCCGGTCCGGATGCGCTGCCACTGCTCGTCGGTCCACACCACGTTCGGGACCGGGAAGGGACGCGGCACCAGCATCTCCTCACGGCCCCGGCCGTCGGGGATGCTGTCCGGCGCCGGGAACGCCCAAGCGGGCAGCGGCTCGCGCGCGGCCATCCACGCGGCCGGGATGCCGCGCGTGCCGGTGCGGGCGGCGACCACTCCCCCGGTGATCGCCGCGACGGTGTCCATGTCCCCGCCCGCTGCGATCGCCTCCCACACCGCGGCCCGGTAGTCGGTCAGCCGGCGGGCGGCGCACCACAGGGCGTAGGGGACGGTGTCGGCAGCCGACGTCCGGCTGCCGTTGCCGAGTACGTGGGCGGCGACCCGGAGGTCCGGTTCGGCGAGCAGCCCGATCGCCTCGGTCAGGCCGTCGTGGACGGCGCCCAGCGGAGTGTGATGGGCGACCCTGCCCAGGAAGGTCTTCGGCGTCATGGTCTCGGTCCGCGCCCGGGCCGCGAGAGCCGCCGCCACCGCGACCGCGACCGCGCCGTCCACCGCCTGCGGGTGGGTGTGGGTGACCACCGCCGTCCGGGCCGCCTGCCGGACCGCCTCGTCCAGGTCCTCGGCGTACGCGGCGCCGAGCGGGGCGACCCGCATCGCGGCGCCGTTGCCGTACGAACCCTGGCCGTCGAAGAGTTCGGCGGCGAGCCGCTTCGCGTCGCCGCCCTCGCGGATCAGCCGCAGCATCCGGTTGGCGGCCGGGCCGTAGCCGCGGTCGAAGTCGTGGCGGCGGGCGAAGGCGTGGGTGAGGTCGAAGGTGTCGATCGTGCCGCGTTCGGTGTGGGCGGCGTGCACCGAGCAGGCCATCTCGGTGTCGTCGGTCCACGGCCAGGGGCCGGGCGGGTCGGTGCGGTCGGCGAGGTGGGCGCGGGCGGTTTCGGGGACGAAGAACTGGGCGCCGAGGGCGTCGCCGACGGAGAGGCCCCGGAGCGCGTCGAGCGCCGGGCCGGCGTGTGGAGTTGTCATATGGGCGCCAGCTCAGCCGGTCGGCCGCCGTTTCGTCAACACGTTTGCCGGAACGCCCCCGACGAGGGATGTTTCGCATACCTCCGATCGGGGCGGGCAGCACCCTGACATGACCCGCGCGAACCCGCTCGACCCGGTCGCCCTGCTCGGCGCCGACCAGCAGCACATCGCCACCCGGGCGCAGCTGCGCCGGCTCGGGGTGCCCTCCGGCACCATCGCCCACCGGCTGCGGGCGGGTGGACCCTGGCAGCAGGTGCTGCCCCGGGTGATCTGCCTGCAGAGCGGGAGGTTGACGGTCCATCAGAAGCTGCGGGCCGCCCTGGCCTATGCGACGCCGAAGGGGCACGAGCCGCAGCCGGGGGAGGTGCTGCTGACCGGCTTCGCGGTACTGGCCGACGCCGGGCTGCCGAGCGCCGGGCACCCGGCCGACCTCGACGCGGTCGACGTCCTGATTCCACGCCAACGCCGCATCGGGGAACGGGAGTTCGTCCGGATCCACCGGGCCGGCGGGGCGATGCCGGGCGGCTTCGAGCGGGACGACGGGCTGTGGAGCACCACGGTCGCGCGGGCGCTGGCGGACCTCGCCCCGAGGGAGACCGGGCAGCGTCGGTTCCGGGCGCTGTGCGCGGAGGCCGTCCAGCGGCGGCACTGCGAACTCGGCGAACTGCTGGACCAGTTGCTGACCCGGCCGGGCGTGCTCGGACTGCCGCACGTGGCCCGGGTGGTGGAGGACCTCACCGCGGGGGTGCGCTCGGTGGTCGAGGGCGAGGCCCGCGAGCTGCTGTCACACGCGGGCCTGCCCGAACCGCTGTGGAATCCGGTGCTCTTCCTGGACGGACGCTTCCTCGCCGTCCCGGACGCCTACTGGCCGCACGCCTGCGTGGCCCTGGAGATCGACTCCCGCGCCTGGCACCTGCGCCCGGCCGATCACGAGTGCGGCCTGGCCCGCGCCAACCGGCTCACCGCCACCGGCCTCCCGGTGGTCCGCACCACGCCGGTCCAGCTCCGCCGCGACCCGGCACCGGTGCTGCACGAACTGACCGCCCTGGTCACCACCGGCCCGCACGGCCCGCACGGCCGGATCACGTGGCGCCGGGCCCACTGACGGTCCGCCCGGCATGCCCGGCGCCGGCCGCCTCGGCGGCGGTCACCAGGCGCTGGAGTTCGGCGAGGTGGGCGGCCAGGGCCTTGCGGCCCGCCCTGGTGGCGGCGAGCCAGGTGCGGGGGCGCTTGCCGACGTAGCCCTTCTTCACGGCGACGTACCCGGCCTCTTCGAGAGCGGTCGCGGCCTTGCTCAGGACGGAGTCGGATACCTCGCAGTGGTCCCGCACGGCACCGAACTCGGCTTCCTGGCAGGCGCCGAGGAAGGCCAGCACGGTGAGGCGGGTGGGGTGCTGGAGCAGCGGGTCGAGGGTGGGCGGCATCAGTGGGCCGCCCCGCCGCGCCGGATCCGGCGGTTCAGCCGGCCGGTGGCCGCCCAGAACGCGAGCCCCGCCGCGACCCCGGCGGCCGCTCCGATCCAGCGCGGGCCGCCACCGGCCAGCCAGGCAAGCACCATGGCCGCCAGTCCCGCGCTGCACACGCCGAGAACCGCCAGCACGACGGGCCCGCCGATGCCGGACGGCACGCCGCGCTGGACGATGCCGCCGCTGCGCATCGCGACCCGGGCGACACCACCGGACATCGCGCCGAAGGCACCTCCGAGCGCCCCGATCAGCCAGCCCTGCCCGGCCCCGATCGCCTGGCCGATGCCCGCCCCGTAGGCGGCGAAGGCGACCGCGAAGACCGGGCCGTACCAGCCGGGCAACCGGCCCGGGCGCTGCGCGGCCGCCCTGGCACGGTCGGCCAGGCGGAGCGCCTCGGCGGCGGGCAGGTCGGCGGAAACGGAGTCGCTCATGGAATCCCCCTCGGAAACGATGACGGGTTCCACTGTGGCACCATATTTCCAGGATGGAAAGTACTTTCCATCAGCCGAGCAGGTCGGGTCGAGTCGGCCCGGGCCGGGCCGGAAGGGACGGGGCCGGGAGCCGGTTCAGCAGCGGGGGTCGATCTCCTGGAACGTCGCGTAGTGGTCCCCGGACCAGTACTGCTCGCCGGCGGTGCCGGTGACCACGCGGCGGGTGCCGCGGTCGTCGGAGCCCGGGGTGACCACGGTGTACTCGTGGTAATAGCCGCCGGCCTTCTTGGGGAGGCGGCTCTCGCGGTTCTCGAAGACGATGCCGTCGCGGCTGTACGGGTAGGGCCCGCCCTTGGCGATCAGGCCGAGGGTGTCCTGGGCCTGACTGGGGAGCTTGGTGCGGCAGACGTCGGCCAGCGCGGGGTCGGCGGGGACCCAGGTGCCGGCCGCGGAGGGGGCGCCGCCGGCCGGTGGGGACGGCTTGGGGGCCGAGGGCTTGGGAGCCGAGGACGTGGACGTCGAAGAACCCGCGGCGGCGGCCGCCGTGGGGCTCGCGGCGGCCTTGGGGCGGCTGCTCCCCCTGTCGGCGAGGAGGTACCCGGCCCCGGCCAGGAGGGCCAGGATCAGCACGGCCACGACGACGAGCGGGTTTTTGCGACTGGTCATGCGCCCCAGCTTGGCAGGCGGCCGGGCCCCGCCCGGCGAGCTGCACACGTGGTCGCCGCCACACCCGCCGGTGCGCGGACGTACGGCCGGGCGCGGACGTAGGGCCGGGTACAGGCACGCGGCCGGGCGCAGACGTACGGCCGAGCGGGAACGGACGCCGTTGTCCGTTCCCGCTCGGCCGTGTTACGTACGCCGGTTCTCCTGCGCCGAGCTCCGGTGTACGCCCTCCCGGTGGGAGGAAGAGCGGTCAGTCGTGCCCGCGCGTGAGGAGGGGATGCCTTCCCTCCCTCAGCGCGAGTCGCTGCCCGCCGTCTCGATGGCGGCGCGGCCGGCCTCCAGGCGCGCCACCGGGATCCGGAAGGGGGAGCAGGAGACGTAGTCCAGCCCCACCTCGTGGAAGAAGTGGACCGACTCCGGGTCGCCGCCGTGCTCGCCGCAGACGCCGAGCTTGAGGTCGGGGCGGGTGGCCCGGCCGGCCTCGACGGCGTGCTTGACGAGCGAGCCGACGCCGTCGCGGTCGATGGTCTCGAACGGGGAGACCCCGAAGATGCCCTTCTCCAGGTAGGCGGTGAAGAACGAGGCCTCCACGTCGTCCCGGGAGAAGCCCCAGACCGTCTGGGTCAGGTCGTTGGTGCCGAAGGAGAAGAACTCGGCGGCCTCGGCGATCTGCCCGGCGGTGACCGCGGCGCGCGGCAGCTCGATCATGGTGCCGAGCTTGATGTCCAGCTGGACGCCGGTGGACTGGGCGACCTCGGCGAGCACGCGCTCGCACTCGTCGCGGACCAGCTCCAGCTCCTGGACGGTGCCGACCAGCGGGATCATCACCTCGGGGCGCGGGTCCCCGCCGGCCAGCTTGCGCTCGGCGGCGGCCTCGGCGATGGCCCGGACCTGCATGCCGAACAGGCCGGGGATGACCAGGCCGAGGCGGACGCCGCGCAGGCCCAGCATCGGGTTCTGCTCGTGCAGCTTGTGCACCGCCTGGAGCAGCCGCAGGTCGTTCTCGTTCGGGTCCTTGCGGGCCTCGGCGAGGGCGACGCGCACCGACAGCTCGGTGATGTCCGGCAGGAACTCGTGCAGCGGCGGGTCGAGCAGGCGGACGGTGACCGGCAGCCCGTCCATCGCCTGGAACAGCTCCAGGAAGTCGCTCTTCTGCAGCGGCAGCAGGGTGGAGAGGGCCTGCTCGCGGTCCTTGTCGTTGTCCGCGAGGATCAGGTGCTCGACCTCCTTGCGGCGCTCCTCACCGAGGAACATGTGCTCGGTGCGGCACAGGCCGATGCCCTGGGCGCCGTAGCGGCGGGCGCGCCCGCCGTCCTCGGCGTTGTCGGCGTTGGCGCGCACGGCCAGGCGGCGGCGGCCGTCGGCGTGCGACATCAGCCGGTGGACGGCCTGGACCAGCCCGCCCTGGACGTCGGCGCCGGCGTGCAGGGTGCCCTCGAAGTACTCGACCACGGGGGACGGCAGGACCGGTACCTCGCCGAGGTAGACCTTGCCGCTGGCGCCGTCGATGGAGACGATGTCGCCCTCGTGGACCACCAGGCCGTCGGCGGTGGTGAACTTGCGGGCCTTGGTGTCGACCTCCAGCTCCTCGGCGCCGCAGACACAGGTCTTGCCCATGCCGCGGGCGACGACGGCGGCGTGCGAGGTCTTGCCGCCGCGCGAGGTGAGGATGCCCTCGGCGGCGATCATGCCGTCCAGGTCGTCCGGGTTGGTCTCACGGCGGACCAGGATGACCTTCTCGCCGGAGCGGGACCACTTGACGGCGGTGTACGAGTCGAAGACGACCTTGCCGATCGCGGCGCCCGGCGATGCGGCGAGGCCCCAGCCGATCTGCTTGGACTCGGGGGTCGGGGCGAAGCGCGGGAACATCAGCTGGGCCAGCTGGCCGCCGGTGACGCGCATCAGGGCCTCGTCCAGGTCGATCAGGCCCTGGTCGACCAGCTGGACGGCGATCCGGAAGGCGGCGGCGGCGGTGCGCTTGCCGACCCGGGTCTGCAGCATCCAGAGCTTGCCGCGCTCGATGGTGAACTCGATGTCGCAGAGGTCGCGGTAGTGGTTCTCGAGCTTCTGCATGATCGCCATCAGCTCGTCGTACGACTTCTTGTCGAGCTTCTCCAGCTCGGACAGCTGCAGCGTGTTGCGGATGCCGGCGACGACGTCCTCGCCCTGGGCGTTGGACAGGTAGTCGCCGTAGACGCCCTGGGCACCGGTGGAGGGGTCGCGGGTGAAGGCGACGCCGGTGCCGGAGTCCTCGCCGAGGTTGCCGAAGACCATGGAGCAGATGTTGACCGCGGTGCCGAGGTCGTTCGGGATGCGCTCCTGGCGGCGGTACAGCCGGGCGCGGTCGCCGTTCCAGGAGTGGAAGACCGCGTGGACGGCGAGGTC
The DNA here is from genome assembly GCF_044455625.1 of Kitasatospora sp. NPDC051164. Classification (NCBI taxonomy): domain Bacteria; kingdom Bacillati; phylum Actinomycetota; class Actinomycetes; order Kitasatosporales; family Streptomycetaceae; genus Kitasatospora; species Kitasatospora sp. NPDC051164. The sequence continues at coordinate 386,660 of NZ_JBITFB010000004.1, forward strand.
CATCTGCTCGCGCGGGTCCTGCGGGAAGGCCCGGCCGGTCTCGCGCTCGACGATGCCCTTGAACACCTCGACCAGATCCCGGAGGTCGGAAGCGTCCAGGTCCAGGTCGTTGACGGTGCCCTTGGCGTGCTTGGCCTCCTCCAGGGCCTCCTCGAACAGCTCGCCGTCGACGCCCAGGACGGTCTTGCCGAACATCTGGACCAGGCGGCGGTAGGAGTCCCAGGCGAAGCGCTCGTTGCCGGACTGGGCGACGAGGCCGACCACCGAGGCGTCGGAGAGGCCGATGTTCAGGACGGTGTCCATCATGCCGGGCATGGAGAACTTCGCGCCGGAGCGCACCGAGACCAGGAGGGGGTTGTCGGCCTGGCCGAGCTTCTTGCCCATCTGCTGCTCGAGGGCCTCCAGGTGGGCGCTGATCTCCTCGTGGAGGGAGGAGGGCTCGCTACCGGTCTCCAGGAAGACCTTGCAGGCCTCGGTGGTGATGGTGAATCCCGGGGGGACGGGGAGTCCCAGGTTGGTCATCTCGGCCAGGTTCGCGCCCTTGCCGCCAAGAAGATCCTTGAGGTCCTTGTTTCCTTCGGTGAAGGAGTAAACAAACTTCTGCTGGGACGGCACGGGTCGGTCTCCTCGTACGCGGTTGCCCTGACGCCGGAGAACATACCCATTTCGAAGGCACTTCTCTGCCCTGAATAGGCCACCCGAGGCCGGTACCGAGAGGTAACCCGCTAGATCGAATGCACATAAAGGCGTTCACCTCTGTTGGTGAAATCGTCCGCCTGACGCTAGCCAGCGTTCAACTCTTGAAGACAACGAAACCCGAAGATCGCACGATTCGGACGCTGTGTAGCGACCGCGGGTCCGTCGCGTTGCCCCGGCTTGATTTCCTGCACCCGGATCGGCCGATCCCCGGATGGCGGCTTCGGGAAGCGATTCACGGCCGACCTGTCCATTTCGTCCACTGATCCGGCATCAGCCCCCGCGGCGTGTGGCAAGCGTCACCAGCGTGTCTCACCGCTCGAGCGTAGATGGCCTCCGCCGATCGTCGCACAGTGTCCAGAAACGTGCCCGTTCCGTGACAACCGGACGCCGAAAAGGAGCCCTCCTGTCCAGAATGGACAAGAGGGCTGGGACCTAGTGGCAATCGGACCGCGAGGGCCCATTTTGCCGTTCCGTACAGATCATCCGCCGGAGGTGTCCGATTCGGCGTCCTCACCCGGGCGGGCGCAGTCGTACGGATCGTCCAACCAGTTCTCCGGCAGGACCACCCGGCCGTTGCCGCTGGTCCGCCCGCGCGGGCCGTCCGCGCCGGCCGGCCAGCCCTGCGACTGCTCCACCTCGGACAGGGTTTCGGCCAGTTCGGCCAACGAGGACGAATTGGCGAGCCGCACCCGCAGCTCGGAGCCGACCGAGAAGCCCTTGGTGTACCAGGCGACGTGCTTGCGGAAGTCGATCACGCCGCGCGCCTCGTCCCCGATCCACTCGCCGAGCAGCTGCGCGTGGCGCACCATCGCCCGCGCCACGTAGCCGAAGTCGGGGCGGGCGTAGTCGACGTCGCCCTCGAAGATCGCGACCAGGTCCTTGAACAGCCACGGCCGGCCCAGGCAGCCGCGGCCCACCACGACGCCGTCGCAGCCGGTCCCGCGCATCATCCGCAGCGCGTCGTCGGCCGACCAGATGTCGCCGTTGCCCAGCACCGGGACGTGCGCCGGGACGGACTCGCGCAGCCGGGCGATCGCCGACCAGTCGGCCGTTCCGCCGTAGTGCTGGGCGGCGGTGCGCCCGTGCAGGGCGATCGCGGCCACGCCCTCCTCGGCGCCGATCCGGCCGGCGTCCAGATAGGTGAGGTGGTCGTCGTCGATGCCCTTGCGCATCTTCATGGTCACCGGCAGGTCGCCCGCGTTGGCGACGGCCTCGCGCAGGATCTCCCGCAGCAGGTTGCGCTTGTACGGCAGCGCCGAGCCGCCGCCCTTGCGGGTCACCTTGGGCACGGGGCAGCCGAAGTTGAGGTCGATGTGGTCGGCCAGGCCCTCGTCCGCGATCATCCGGGCGGCCTTGCCGACGGTCACCGGGTCCACGCCGTACAGCTGGATCGAGCGCGGCTTCTCGCTCGGGTCGAACGTGATCAGCTGCATGGTCTTGGCGTTGCGCTCGACCAGCGCCCGGGTGGTGATCATCTCCGAGACGAACAGCCCCTTGCCGCCGCTCTGCTCGCGGCACAGGGTGCGAAAGGGCGCGTTGGTGATGCCGGCCATCGGTGCCAGCACGACGGGCGGCCACACCTGGATCGGGCCGATGTCGAGCGGCGCGAACTCGGTGTCGGGCGCGGTGGGTGCGGGCGTGGCTGTCATGCGCGGCTGACCTCGGGTCGAGGGGACGGGACTCTCCATTGTCCCCCACCCGGGTGAGCGGCCGGCCCGGCGGCTGGACCGGGACGCCGCCGGGCCGGTCCGCGCGAGAGGCGAGCGCTACGACGGATTGATGGTGATCGACCCCGAGGTGACCGTGGCGTGGATGCGGTTGGGGCTGCCGGAGTCCGCCAGCTGCGGATCGATCCGGCCGCTGCCGGAGCCGATGTCGCTGGAGAAGGCGTAGCGGCTGCCCTTCGGCAGGGTCATCGTCAGCGAGCCGGAGGTGGACCTGGTGTCCACCTGCTGCGGCGCCTTGGCGAAGTGCAGCTCCATCGAGCCCGAGGTGGTCTGGGCCTCCACCCGCCGTGCGCTCAGGTCGGCGCTCTGGATCAGCCCGGAGGTGGCGTGCGCCTTCACGTCCCCGGAGGTGTCGACCAGCAGCAGTTCGCCGGAGGTGAGCCTCAGGTCCACGTTTCCGCTCAGGCCCTCCACCTGGACCGAGCCGGAGTCCACCGACCCCGTCACCTCGGTGGCGGCCGGCACCTCCAGCTCGAGGTCGGCGCCGCAGCCGACGTCCGCGACCGGCAGGATCTGCCGGCAGTGCACGCCGACGGTGACGACGCCGTCGGCGAGGACGGTCGACACCACCGGCTTGCGCACCATCCAGTCCAGCCGCTGGTGGACCACCACCCGGCTCTCCCGGCCCACCCGCACCTTGACGGAGGCGCTGCCGGTCTCCAGCGTCAACCGGTGGATCGTGACGTCGTCGTACGACCGGGTCGAGTTCGACTGCTGCTGCGCCGCCGTCGCCCAGGTCTGCAGTCCACCGACGGCCATGACCAGGACGGCCGCGAGCGTCCCGGTGACGCGCCAAGCCTTCGCCACGCCCACCGTTACCCGACCTCCAGGAACCGCAGCACCGCCATCACCCGGCGGTGACTGTCCTCGGCCGGCGGCAGGTCGAGCTTGGTGAAGATCGAGTTGATGTGCTTGGCCACCGCGCTCTCGCTGACCACCAGCGAGCCGGCGATCGCGGCGTTGGAACGGCCCTCCGCCATGAGCGAGAGCACGTCCCGCTCGCGCGGGGTCAGCTTCTCCAGCGGGTCCCGGTGGCGGCGCACCAGCAGCTGGGCGACCACCTCCGGGTCCAGGGCGGTCCCGCCCTCGGCGACCCGCTGCAGCGCGTCCACGAAGTCGTCCACATTGGCCACCCGCTGCTTGAGCAGGTAGCCGACCCCGCTGGTGTTGGTCGACAGCAGGTCGGCGGCGTAGCGCTCCTCCACGAACTGGGAGAGCAGCAGGACGGCGGTGTCCGGCCACTGGCGACGGATCACCATCGCGGCCTTCACGCCCTCGTCGTGGAAGCCCGGAGGCATCCGGACGTCCGCGACCACCACCTTGGGGCGGTGCTCCTCGACCGCGGCCAGCAGTTCGGTGGCGTCCCCGACGGCTGCCACGACCTCGAAGCCCACCGCCTCCAGGACCTTGACCAGGCCGACCCTCAGCAGGACCGAGTCCTCGGCGATCACAGCGCGCACGGCAACTCCACAGTGATGGTGGTGGGGCCCCCGAGGGGGCTGAGAACGGACAGCGTGCCGTCGACCGAGGCGGCGCGCTTGCGCAGACCGGTCAGCCCGGTGCCGCGCGAGGGGTCCGCGCCGCCCACGCCGTCGTCGCTGATGACCAGGCGCAGCCGGCCGCGGGCCGTCCGCACCGCGAGGTCGACCCGGTTGGCCCGGGCGTGCTTGGCCACGTTGGTGAGCGCCTCGGAGACGGTGAAGTAGGCGACCGCCTCGACGGTCGGGGCGATCGGCTCGGAGAGGTCGACGTCCAGCCGCACCGGCAGCGGGGCGCGCGCGGCGATGCCGGACAGCGCCGCGTCCAGGCCGCGGTCCTCCAGGACCGCCGGGTGCAGGCCGCGGACCAGGTCGCGCAGCTCGTCGATGGCCGCCTGGGCCTCCTCGTGCGCGTCGACGATCACCTGCATCACCTCGGGCGGGACGTCCTTGAGGGTGCGCCGGGCCAGGCCCAGGTTCATCGCCAGCGAGGTGAGGCGCTGCTGGGCGCCGTCGTGCAGGTCGCGCTCGATCCGGCGGCGCTCGGCGTCCACCGCGTCGACCAGCCCCGCCCGGCTCTCGGCGATCTCCTCGACCCGCCGCTCCAACGCCTCCGCCCGGCCGGGACCGAGCAGCAGCAGCGCCGCCCACACCTCCAGGCGGGCCATCAGAGTCGCCGGCCAGGCCATCGCCACCAGCAGCAGCACCCCGCCGATCGTCAGCAGGACGTCCAGCCCGGCCAGGTCCGAACGCAGCGTGGTACCGGCGGGCATCAGCCAGATCCAGCCGTACACGGTGGCCAGCACCAGGGCGGCGCCCCACACCCACACCACCACCAGCGCGGCCGCCGCCAGCAGCGGGCCGACCACCAGGTGGTGCAGGGTCTGGCGCCACGTCACGCCCAGCAGCCAGATCCGGCGCCCGGCGAGCGGGCGCGGCGGCGGCACCTCCACCCCGCGCAGGGCACGCAGCCGCCCGCGCTGGAGAGCGGTCAACGGGCGGGTGCACACCAGGACGGCGGCGAGCACCGGGAAGACCAGCTTGGACTCGGTGACGGCCAGCCAGACCGGCAGGGCCGACGGTATTCCGGCGGCTATGAAACGGGTGTCCCGCCAGGCCCCGGGCAACCACGAGCGGCGCCGCAGGCTCCTGACGAGTGCTCGGCGCAACGTGGTGGAGGGCATGGCCGACAGCGTAGGGCCCGGTGATCATCAGCCGCCATGAAGGGGGGTACCCGGTAGGGGTGTACCTGGATACACCCCCAATCCGGGGCGGGACACCACCGACAGGAGGGGGTGCCCGACGGAAAGCTTGAGCCCATGACGAGCACCGCATCGCACTCCGCCACTCCGCCGCACGGGCGGCCCGTCCCCGGGAACCACGGGGGTGCTCCCGGGGGCGCGCTCCTCCCGGCGTCGGAGCCGGAGGGGACGCTGTCCGCCGGAGCCGGGCCCTGGTCGGTCCGCAGCGTCGGGTCCGGCCGCGGCCGGGCCGCGCTGGAGCTGTACCAGCACGGCGAGTTGGCCGACGTCCTGGTCGCCGCCCGGCTCACCCCGCAGCTCCTGCGCGGGGCGCGGCGCAGCCCGTCCGGCGGGCGGGCCTGGCACGTGCTCGCCTGGGGCCGGCTGGCGGCCGACGGTACGGCGCCCTCGGTGGTGTTCGCCGGGCGGCGGGCGTTCCGGTCGGTCCGGTCCGCCGGGTCGGTCCGGTCCGTCCGGTCCGCCGTCGCGGCCGAGGTGGTCACGGTGGCCGGGCGGTTCTGGCTCGCCTGGGCCGAGGGGCCGTTCGACACGGTGCTGGTCGAACACCCGGCAGGCGGGCCGGCCGAGCGGCTGCCGCTGGAGCGGGTTCCGGCCCGTCGGGTCGGGGGCGCGGCGTGAGCACCGCCGTCCTCTCGGCCCGGCCCGTCGGCCTCTGCGCCCCGTTCGCCGGTTCGGCCTCCTCGTTCGTCCTGCCCGTGCGCTTCGCCCGGGTGCCCGTCATGGCGGCGGTCGCCCTGCTGCCCTGGCTGACGATCCTCGCCCTCTGCCACGAGACCCCGTGGGTCGTGCTCGACCTGGTGGAGTTCTCCGCCCTGCTCTCGCTGGACGCGCTGCTGCGCCGGCGCAGCCCCGCCGCGCTGTGGGCGGGCGCGGCGGTGGCCCTGCTGCTCACCTCGGACGCGCTGGCCGACATCGCCTGCGCCGGACCGGGGCACGCGGTGCTCGCGGCGCTGGCCATGGCGGGCTGCGTCGAGCTGCCGCTCGCCGTGGTGTGCCTGCTGCTCGGGCGGGACGCGGCCGTCCGCACCTAGACCCCGGTGGGCAGCCGGTCCATCAGGGCGCGGGTCCCGTCGTCCAGCGGGGTGTAGGTGATGATCCGGGTGCCGAGCGCGGGGCTGAGCCAGAAGTTGGTGTACTCGCAGCTCAGCAGGCCGACACCCGGCACCTGGAAGCGCTTGATGCCGTTGCCCGGCCGCATCACGTCGTGCCGCTGCCAGAGCTCCGCGAAGTCCGGCGAGGCCTTGAGCACGCGGGCCAGCAGCACCTTCCAGGCCGGCTCCGCGCTGTGGTCGGCCATCGCCGAGCGGAACCGGGCCACCATGCCGAGCCGTTCGGTCCGGTAGTCGACCAGCACGTCGCGGAACCGCGAGGGCGTGAACGCCATCCACATCAGGTTCCGGTCCTCGGGCGGCAGTGCGGCGAGGTCGCCGACGATCCCGGTGTACTGCGCGTTGTACGCCAGCACGTCGTACCGGGAGTTGACCACCAGAGCCGGGTACGGCGCCAGCTGATCCAGCACCAGCCGCACGCTCGGGGTCACCGAGGGGCACTCCTTGACCGGTGCCGGGTCGTCCGCGGCGGCCAGGGTGAACAGGTGCGCGCGCTCGCTCGGGTCCAGCAGCAGTGCCCGGGCCACCGCGTCCAGCACCTGGGTGGACACCTGGATGTCCCTCCCCTGCTCCAGCCACGTGTACCAGGTCACCCCGACCGCGGCGAGCTGCGCGACCTCCTCCCGCCGCAGCCCCGGCGTACGGCGGCGCCCGGTCATCGGCAGGCCCACCTGCTCGGGCGCGATCCGCTCACGGCGGCTGCGCAGGAACGCGGCCAACTCGTGCCGGCGGGCGTCGCCGGGATTGACCGGGGTGCCCGGGGTTCCCGGCGCGGCCGGGTGCGGCCCGGCAGAGCCGGTGCGGGCCTGGGTCGGACGGGCTTGCGCGGCGGGGGTCATCAGGCTCATGCTCCCCAGCATGCGGCAACCGTCAGCCTGTTGCCAGGTACTTCTTATACCTGGATAACCACACTCTGGTACCAGGGTACGGAGCGGCGCATCGTATGACCCGTGACCCAACAACTCGCCGTCGCCCCAACCCCGCACCGCATCGCCACCACCCCCGGCACCGCGGCCCCCCGCACCTCCGCACCCGGAACCGGCACTCCCACCCTTGCCGCGCCCACCCTCGGCACCGCCGGGCTGGTCACCGTCCTGCTCGGGGCCTTCCTGCCGATGCTCGACTTCTTCATCGTCAACGTCGCCCTGCCCACCATCGACAAGGACCTGGCCGCCGGGCCCGCCGTCCTGGAGCTGGTCGCCGCCGGCTACGGCATCGCCTTCGCCGTGCTGCTCGTCCTCGGCGGACGCCTCGGCGACATCTTCGGCCGCCGCCGGCTCTTCGTCGTCGGCGCCGCCACCTTCGCCCTCACCTCACTGGCCTGCGGCCTCGCCCCCGACGCCTGGTCGCTGGTCGCCGCCCGGGCCGCCCAGGGCGCCTCGGCCGCGCTGCTGATCCCCCAGGTCCTCGGCACCATCACCGCCGCCACCGACGGCGCCCGGCGCGGCCGCGCGCTCAGCGTGTACGGCGCGGTCGGCGGGATCTCGGTGGTGATCGGGCAGGTGCTCGGCGGAATGCTCGTCGCCGCCGACCTGTTCGGCACCGGCTGGCGCTCGGTGTTCCTGCTCAACGTGCCGTTCGCGCTGCTCGCCGTGGTGCTCGCGGTCCGCTACGTCCCGGAGAGCAAGGCCCCCCAGGCCGCCCGGGTCGACGTGCCCGGCACCGTCCTGCTCACCGGCACGCTGCTCTCCCTGCTCATCCCGCTGATGGAGGGCCGGGCCGCCGGCTGGCCGCTGTGGTCCTGGGTGCTGCTCGCGCTGTTCCCCGTCCTCGCCGTCTCCTTCGCCCTGGTCGAGCGCCGCGCCGAGCAGCGCGGGGACACCCCGCTGGTGCCGCCGACCCTGCTGCGCATCCCGGAGATGCGGCGCGGCCTCGGCATCGCACTCCCCTACTTCGCGGGCTTCGGCGGCTTCATGTTCGTCATCGCGGTCGCCCTCCAGCAGGGCCTGAAGCTCGGCCCGATCGCGGCCGGCTGGGCGCTCGTCCCGATGGCCGTCGGCTACTTCAGCGCCTCGCTCGCCGGCCCGCGCCTGATCGGCCGCTGGGGCAGCCGGGTGCTCAGCGCCGGCGCCGTCATCCAGGCCGCCGGCCTCGCCACCCTCGCCCTGACCGTCCTCGCCGACTGGGCGCACTTCTCCCCGCTGCGGATGGCCCCGGGCGTCGCCCTCGCGGGCATCGGGCAGGGCCTGATCGGCACCCCGCTGTTCCGGGTCGTCCTCTCCAAGGTGCCCGCCACCCGCGCCGGCGTCGGCAGCGGCGTCCTGGCCACCGGCCAGCAGTCCAGCCTCGCCCTCGGCGTCGCCACCCTCGGCACCCTGTACCTGTCGCTCTCCCCCAGCCTCGGCATGGGCCGCACGCTCGCCCTCTGCCTGGGCATCCAGCTCCTCGGCTCGTTCACCATCCTCTACCTGACCACCCGGCTCCCGCGCTCCATCGGCTGACCCCCAGGGCCTCCGGGCCCCGGGCGGCGGCGGACGGCCCCGCGATCGCACACCGATCGCGGGGCCGTCGGCGTTGCGCCGCCGGGTTTCTGGCCATGCGACCCTCGGCGTTGCGCTGCCGGTTTCCGGCGGTGCGGCCCGTCGAGCCGACCGCCGGTCCGCCCGGGCGGGGCGTGCCACCCGTTCGCGTGAAGTCGACGCACGTTCCTCGCAATCGCCGCACGTTCCGCCCTGCCGTGAGTCGCATGACAGCCAGAGTCCCCATCCGACAGCTCCAGCAGCACGCCAGCGAGTTGGTCGACCGGGTCGCGGCCGGCGAGCGCATCGAGATCACCCGCAACGGACGGCTGATCGCCGTACTCGCGCCACCGGACCCCGAGCAGCGGGTGCTGGAGGACCTCGTTCGTGACGGCACCATCGACCCGGAGAACGCCGCCACCGCCCGTGGCCTGGCCGACTGGTCCCCACCGGTGCTCGACGTCCGCCTCGGCTCGGCCGCCGACGCCCTCCACGCCATGCGCGAGGAGCAGGACCGGTGATCTACCTCGACTCCTGCCATCCTCAAACTCCTGGTCCCGGAGGAGGAGTCGGACGCGCTGCGCACCTACCTCTCCTCACACGGCTCCGAGGGCCATGCGACCAGTGCGCTGGCCCAGGTGGAGGTCCCGCGGGCGCTCATCCGAGTCGGCGCGACCCGGGAGCTGCTCGATGCTTCGGAGGAACTGCTCGACCGGCTGCTCCGGGTCCGGCTCTCCGACCCGATCCTCCGAGCCGCACGACAGTCCCCCACCCGGCACCTGCGTGCACTCGATGCCGCCCACCTGGCCAGTGCCGAGCACCTGGAACACGCGCTCACGGCGTTCGTCACGTACGACAAGCGCCTGGCCGAGGCAGCCGACGAACGGGACCTTCCGGTGGCCTCGCCGGGGGCGGTGCCGGGCACCGGCCCGGCATGATCCTTCGCCAGGGCGCCGGCTTCTGCGGACCCGGGCCGGTGGTCCGTTCGCGATCAGAGAAGACTGACGCCATGAGCTTCGTCCTGCTGTTCCTGCTCGCGCTCGTCGCCGCCATCGCCGGCGTCACGCTGTTCCTGGTGCGCCGGGGGGGGGAGCGGGCGCGGCGGCTCCACTCGGATGACGTGGCGGGGATGCTGATCGAACAGCAGCTGACCGTCCGGGCCACGCGCATGCGGGCGACCTATTCGAGTGTGTCCCTCCACAACGGCACCGCCCTGGTGACCGACGAGGTGCACCGGTACCACTCCTGACACCCGACCAGGGGCGGCATGAAGCCCCCGGCCCGGCTCAGCGGCACAGCGCCGTGTCCACGACGCTCTCCAGGTGCCGGGTCACGCCGTAGTCGGTCGGGACGGTGGTCACCGCGATGTTGACGGCGCGGCCGTCGTCGGTGGCACCGCCCCGGGTCTCGTACCCGGGGATGTCGCCGCCGTGACCCCAGTAGACCCCGCCGCAGGAGAGCGGCCGACTGAAGATCCCCAGCCCGGCGCCCACGCCGGTGTCTCCGACCGGGACGGTGGTGCGCATCTGGGCGAGCTCGGCCGGCGGGAGGAGGCGTCCGGCGAGCAGCGCGGAGAAGAACCGGTTGAGGTCGGAGTCGGTGGAGATCATCTGCCCGGCGGCCCAGCCCGCCGAAGGGTCCATCTCCGTGAAGTCGCGCAGCGGACCGTCGGCGGTGTCCTTCCGGTAGCCCTTGGGGTGGGCCTCCCGGATGGTCCGGTCGCCCACGGCGGGGAAGTAGGTGTGGCGCAGTCCGACGCGCCGGATGATGCGCCGGTCGATCTCCTCGGCGAGCGGCCGTCCGGTGGTCTTCTGGACGATCAGGCCGGCGAGCACGTAATTGGTGCTGCTGTAGCCGAACTTCTCCCCGGGCGCGAAGTCGGGCTTCTGCCGGAGGGCGAGGTCCAGGAGTTCGCGGGGCTCGAAGTACCGGTCCCGGAAGGAGGCTTCGTCAAGGAGACCCTCGTAGTCGGCCAACCCGCTGGTGTGCTGCAGGAGTTGGCGGACGGTGAGGTGCCGTCCGTCGATGCCATCGCCGCGGACCACGCCGGGGAGGTAGGTGTCGACCGGGGCGTCGAGGTCGATCTTCCCCTCCGCCACCAGCTGCAGCACGACAACGGCGGTGAAGGTCTTGGTGTTGCTGCCGATCCGCACCTGCCCGTCGACCGGCACCTTCGCCCCGCCGGCCAGGTCCCCCACTCCCGCCGTGTAGTGGCGGATCCGGCCGTCGCGGTCCCGTACGGTCGCGAGCGCGGCGGGCACACCGTCCGCCTGCACCAGCGCGTTCAGTCCCCGCTGTACGGGGTCCGGCCGGGCGCCGGCGGAGGCGCCGGGTGCCGCCAGGACGCCGGCCGCGACCGTCGCCGCGACCACGGCCGAGAGCGAGAGGGCCATGTGGCGGAAGCGCTGACGCATGAGTGAACTCCTCTGGGGTCGTGGGGAGTAGGGCCTCCCTGCTCACGATCGCCAGTCTGGTCGCACGGTTCGCGGACGACCTCCCCCGATCGAGGGAGCATCTTCGCCCTCGCCTCTCGCATTCCCCCTCGCCCTCGCCTTCAGGGCCGGGCGGGCCCGCGCAGCGGCAGGGTCCGGCTGTAGACGACACTCGTGGTCGTACTGCCGAAGCCGGCCAGTTCGTCGACGAGGGTCTCCAGGTGTTCCATGGAGGTCGCCGCGACCTTCAGGGTGTAGCAGTCGTCACCGGTGGTGCGCAGGCACTCGAGGATCTCCCGCCGCTCGGCGAGCAGCCGGCGCAGCGGCTCGTGGCGGTTGCCCGGGTACTTCAGCCGGACGACGGCGAGTACGGGGTAGCCGACCGCCGCGAGGTCCACCGACGCGTGGTAGCCGGTGAGGACGCCCAGCGACTCCAGGTTCCGGACGCGTTCGGTGGTGGCGGACGCGCTGAGGCTCACCCGCCGCCCCAGCTCGCTGAGGGAGATGCGGGCCTCCCCTTGCAGCTGCTCGATGATCGCCCAGTCGGTGTCGTCAAGATTCACGGCCATGGGGCGAATCTACCGGGAGAATCGCGGCGGCCGCCGCCCAGGACCGGGAAGACTCCGTTCCGGTCGCCATGATCACGGGGATAGCCTCGAAGCATGCAACTTGGCGTCAACGTACCCAATTTCGGGCCCGGGACCGATCCCGGCGTGCTGCGCGAGTGGGCCAGGACCGTGGAGGGGCTCGGCTTCGACCTCCTGATGGTGTCGGACCACGTGGCGGTGACCCCGGACGTGGCCGAGCGGTACCCGGAGCCGTTCTACGAGCCGTTCACCACGCTGTCCTGGCTGGCCGGGATCACCACCGGCCTACGGCTCGGCACGACCGTGCTCATCCTGCCCTACCGGAACCCGCTGCTGGTGGCGCGCATGGCCGGTACTCTCGACCGGCTCAGCGTCGGCCGGTTCGTCCTCGGCGTGGGGGTCGGCTGGGCGCGGCAGGAGTTCGACGCGCTCGGGGTGCCGTTCACCGCGCGCGGCCGGCTGACCGACGAGTACCTGGGCACGCTGCGGGACGCCTGGGGCGGGCAGGACGGCGGGCGGAACGGGTCCGTACCGGTCTGGGTCGGCGGCCACAGCGAGGCGGCGCTCCGACGGGCGGCCCGGTTCGGCGACGCCTGGCACCCGCTGCGGCTGCCGCTGGCCCGGATGCAGGAGGTGCTGGCCGGGCACCCGATGCCGGGCTTCGCGCCCCGCATCGCCCTGCGGCTGACGACCGCCCCGGTCGAGGGCCTCGAGCGGCCGGCCGGTGTCGGCAGCATCGAGCAGATCCTCGACGATCTGCGGCAGTTGCGTGATCTCGGCGCCGAGACCGTCGTGTTCGACCCCTACCACGGGGACCCGGAGGAGACCCTCCGGCCGCAGACGGCCTGGCAGGCCATCACCACCGTGGCCACCCACTGGAAGGCAGCAACCTCGTGATCACCGAAGCCGACGAGACCCTCCTGCGCCGGGCCATCGCCATCGCGGCCCGCGCCATCACCCTGGGCGACGCCCCGTACGGCTCCCTGCTGGCCGGTCCGGACGGCGAGATCCTCGCCGAGGCCCACAACACCGTGCGGCGCGACAACGACATCACGGCCCACCCGGAGCTGAAGCTGGCCCGCTGGGCGGCCCGCGAACTCGACCCGGAGACGACCGCCCGCACCACGATGTACACCAGCTGCCAGCCGTGCGGGATGTGCGGCGGCGGCCTCGTCCGCTCGGGCATCGGCCGGGTGGTGTACGCGCTGTCGACGGAGCAACTCGTGGAGCTCAACCCGGAGTCGGGGGCGTGGCCGGTGGTGGCGGAGGAGGGCCCGGCGCTGCACGGGGAAGCCCGGGCCCCCATCGAGGCCTACTACCGGCCCCGTTGATCGTTCGGAACGAGATCTCAACGGCTCTTGAGGAAGTCGATCTTGACGTCGAGCGCCAGCAGATCGTCGTCATCCACCGTGAAGCCGCGAACGGCGACGTTGAACTTCGCCTGCGGGGTCTCCCGCGGCAGGTCCAGGGTGAGGGTCAGCCTCGTGTCGCCCTTCGGGATCGGGCTCTTGCCGTCGCTGGTGTCGCAGGCCAGCTTGAGGCTGCCCTCACCGCGCAGTTCGGCGAGGAGGTCGAACTGCTTGGTCAGCACCTTGATCAGACCCAGCTTGACGGTGACGTCGACGTAGGCGCCGTCCGCGATCGGCTCCTGCACCGTCGCGTTGACGGTGAAGACACTGGTCTGCCCCGGGGCGGGAGGGTCCGGGGTGACCGTGATGCCGTTGATCTGCAACGGGTCCGTCGGCGAACCGGCGTTCGTGTAGTCCCAACCGGACATCGGAACCTCCATGGGTGACAAGGGGAGTTGAGCACGGCAACGGCTGCCCAGTCTGGTGCGCCGACGGCCCGCACCAACGCGACGCGCTATTCAAACCACTCGAACGGCTGATCCGCCCGCGAGGAGGCCGTTCAGGAGCTGGTCGACGTGGGCGGCGGCCAGGGCGAGTTCGAGGGGCTGGTGCTCGACCAGGAGGCGGTACCAGAAGAGCCCGAAGCGCCATGGAACGGTCACGCGAACGACGGCCACCGGTTCGCGGCCCACTCCCGCCAGTCCGCCCAGCCGGACGGCGGGCCGGCAGCGACCCCGAGGCCTTCCAGCTCCGCCGCGTCCGGCTCCTCGAAGTGCGCCCGCCCGGCCAGGATGTCCGCCTCTGTCATCGGGAACGTCTCCTCGGGAGTGGTCGCCCAGCGATGGGCGATCCGGGCACGCTGGGTCCCGTCGTCCACCGGCAGGTAGAGCATCCGGAAGCACGCCCCCTGGGACTCCACCAGCCAGCGGATCGCAGACCGCTCCTCCCGCGACCAACAGCCGTAGTCCACCACGACGTTGGTGCCCAGCCTGACCGCCTCCAAGGCGAGCCAGAGCATGCGCCCCTCCAGCACGTCTCGCTTCCCGTCCGCCTCCGAAGCGCCGAACAGCGGAATCATCCAGTCGTCGGGCGTCAGCCGCAGCGCGCCCTGCTCCTCGGCGAGCTGCCGGGCCATCGTGGTCTTTCCGGCCCCTGGCAGGCCGACCATCAGGAACAACGTAGTCACCGCGGGATCGTGACAGGGAAGCCGAGCGGACGGCCACCGCATTTTCCGCGCGGCCCCGACCTGCGACCATGGGCCCGTCGGCACATCGAGCAGGGGGACCGGACCGCATGGAGCTACGGCAGCTGCGCTGCTTCGTCGCCGTCGCCGAGGAACTGCACTTCGGCCGGGCCGCCGAGAAGCTGCTGCTCGGCCAGCCCGCCGTGAGCCAACAGGTCCGGCGCCTGGAGCGGGAGTTGAAGGTCGAGTTGTTCGACCGCTCGCCCCGGTACGTCCGACTGACCCCGGCCGGCGACCGCTTCCTGCCCGCCGCCCGGGACGTCCTGGCCGCCGAGGACGCCGCCCGCGCCCTCGCCGCCGACCTCGCCGCCGAGGCCGCCACACCCGCCGTGCTCCGGCTCGGCACCATCACCGGACTCGGCGAGCGGCTCGACCTGATCCTGGACACCTACCAGCGGCGGGCCCCCGGCGTGCGCGTCGAACTCCACTCCGCCCCGGTACGGGAACGGCTCGCCCGACTGGCGGACGGCCGCCTCGACGCCGCCTTCGTGCGCGGCGCCATCCCCGAGAGCAACACCGAACTCCGCTTCCTGCCCGTCTGGCAGGACGAGCTGGTGCTCGCCCTCCCCGCCCGGCATGCCCTCGCCGAGCAGCCCGACATCGACCTCGCGGACCTCGCCGCCCTGCCACTGCGGCTGACCGAACGCCGCAACCACCCGGCGCTGGTGGACCTGGTGACGGACGCCTGCGTGCAGGCGGGCTTCCAGCCGGTCCTCGGACCGGCCCACGGCGGCACCCTCCAGGACACCCTCGCCGCGATCGGCACCGGAACCCCGATGTGGACGGTGGTGTACGCCGCCAACGCCCGGATGACGAACACCCACCGGATCGCTTTCCGCCCCTGCCGAACCCCGCTGACCCTCCCGACCTCGATCGCCGTACGACGCTCCGCCCCGCTCCCTCGGCTGCTCCTGCAAGCCTGCCGCCAGACGGCCGTGACCAGCCCGACCAGCCCGACCAGCCCGACCAGGGACGATCAGGATTCGTGATCGCTGCCAGAGCGATTCGGGTCTGGGTGCGGGCGGCCCGATCGGGTGGACTGTTCTCAGCCGGAAAACCCGGCAGGAACACCCCACAGGAACCGGTCAGGAGCCGAAGATGCCGATCGTCACCATTCAGCAGGGCCCGCGCGAGGTCGAGCAGAAGCGCGAGCTGGTCAAGAAGGTCACCGAGGCCTTCGTGGAGGCCCTGGAGGTCCCCGCCGAGAGCGTGTTCGTGTGGATCCAGGAATACCCGGCCGAGAACTGGGCTGCGGCCGGCAAGCTCACCGCGGACCGGTAGCCACCGGCCAACGGACGACGGGGATGCGGCCGCTCCCACTCCGCCCGCCGCCGCCCGGCGGCATCGAGTGGACGGCCCGCCCCGACGACGTCGACCCTCCCCTGCTCGCACCTCATGACGTTACCGACCCGCCCCCGCACCTCCCTGCTCGCCGCAGCAGCATCCTCGGTCGCGACCGGGGCGGGCGCGGGGGCCGTCGACTCCCGTCCGCTGCGCCGCCACGACCCCGGCCGGGCCCGGTGCCGGGAAAACCGGTTGGCCCGAAAACCAGTTGGTCCGACCCCGCCATCGGCCTGACAATCCCCGGATGACCGATGACCAGAGCAAGATCCACCGGCGACGCGCGGCCCGCATGTCCTGCAAGCGGTTCCTCTCCGGCGACCGCATCATGAGCATCCGCGAGCGCCTCGCCCAACTCACCGCCCTGGACGGCCTGGACGTCTTCCCCGACTTCTACGGCAGCGACGGCCCGGTGCGACAACTGGAGGAACGGACCGCCGCTCTGCTCGGCAAGGAAGACGCGGTCTTCTTCCCCACCGGCACCATGGCGCAGCAGGTCGCCCTGCGCTACCACGCCGAACGCACCGGCAACCCCGCCGTCGTCCTCCACCCGCTCAGCCACATCGAACGCCACGAGCGCCACGCCTACACCCAGCTCACCGGCCTACGCGGCCTCTGGCCCACCACCGAGCAGCGCCAGCCGACCGCCGAGGAACTCCGCGCGCTCGGCGAGCCCTTCGGCACCCTCACGGTCGAACTCCCGCTGCGCGACCCCGGCTACCTCCTCCCCACCTGGGACGAGCTGACCGAACTCGTCGCCGCCGCCCGCGAAACCGGCGCCCGGGTGCACTTCGACGGCGCGCGCCTCTGGAACACCACAGTCCACTTCGACAGGCAGCTCGACGAGATCGCCGCCCTCGCCGACAGCGTCTACGTCTCCTACTACAAGGACCTCGGCAGCATGAGCGGGGCCGCTCTCGCCGGAGACGCCGCCCTCACCGCCTACGCCCGCACCTGGCGCCACCGCTACGGCGGCCAGCTCTTCCAGCAGTGGCCGGCCGCCCTCGCCGCGCTCCACGGCATGGACACCGTCCTCCCCCACCTCGCCGACTACACCCGCCATGCTGCGACGCTCACCCAGGCCCTCGCCGCACTCCCGGGCGCCCGCCTCTACCCGGAGGTCCCGCCGACCCACGAATTCCAGCTCTGGCTGCCGCACCCGGCCGAGGCACTGAACGCCGCCCACCTGACCCTCGCCGAGCAGGAGGACACCTGGTTCATCGGCTACTGGCAGGACGCCGCCCCCGGCCTCGCCATGGCCGAGGTCAGCCTCGGCGGACCGGCCCAGGGGTGGACGGCGGACGAGGTGACGGCGGTCGGACTACGGTTCCTGGAGCTGGCCGCGGCCGGCTGACGGGATCTCCCGAGGCACCCGGGCCAGGGCTGCGCGGATGCTGTCGGCGGCTTCGGGGATTTCGACTCCGAGTTCGCGTAGCCAATGAACAGTCTCGGCGATGGACAGGCGGGCCCGGCGGGCCGTCGTCACGAGGCAGGAGAGCGAACGGGGCCGACCCACCCCGCTGGTCAGTTCTGC
Source organism: Kitasatospora sp. NPDC051164 (assembly GCF_044455625.1). NCBI lineage: Bacteria > Bacillati > Actinomycetota > Actinomycetes > Kitasatosporales > Streptomycetaceae > Kitasatospora > Kitasatospora sp. NPDC051164. The sequence goes on from NZ_JBITFB010000004.1 coordinate 403,880, forward strand.
TCAAGGTGATACGCCGCAATCAAACGGTTCGCGAGCACCAGACCCTTTGTGTCACTATGACGATATGAGCGAGATGCACGTGGGGAACCCTGCCGCCGTCCGCAGCCGTGAGGAGCTGGCTGCGCTGATGGCCGACGGGGTGCACCCGAAGTGGGTGATGTTCTGGGGGCACACCGCACGCAAGGACGGCGGCACCCGACAGGAGTGCATGAGCCAGTGGTGGCCCGGCGAGTTCACCGTCGACGGGGTGACGTACGCCTCCGCCGAGCACTGGATAATGGCCGGCAAGGCCCGGATGTTCGGGGACGAGGACATCGCGCAGCAGGTGCTGAAGGCCCGGACGCCCGCCGAGGCGAAGAAGCTGGGGCGGCTGGTCAAGGACTTCGACGACGAGGTCTGGGTGGCCGGGCGGTTCGAGCTGGTGGTGGCGGGCAACGTCGCGAAGTTCGGGCAGGACGAGTCGCTGCGCGCGTACCTGCTGGGCACCGGCAGCCGGGTGCTGGTCGAGGCCAGTCCGGTGGACCGGATCTGGGGGATCGGGCTCGCGGCCGACGACATCCGGGCGCAGCAGCCCAGCGAGTGGCGCGGGCTGAACCTGCTCGGCTTCGCGTTGATGGAGGCGCGGGCGCGGCTGGCCGCATGAGCACGGTCGCTCCGCTGCTGGACGGGACGGTGGCGGCTTCGGCCGCCGCCGCCCTGCTCCTGGCTCCGGGGGTGCCGAAGGCGTCGAAGACGCCAGAGGTGCCGGTGCTGCGGGCCGGGGCCCGGCCCAGCCGCCGGGGCGCGATCGGGCCGGAGGCGGTACTGGCCGCCATCGTCGCGCTCATCTACCTCAACCAGCTCCTGGTCGCCGTCTACGTGAACCGGGTCCACGGCGGGGACCCGTCCTTCATCGCCCGCTACCTGCCGCCCGGCTGGTTCGATGTCCCCCGCCTCAGCGCCCTCGACTCCCTCGCCGCCCGCTTCCCGGCGCCGGAACTGTTGGCGCCGTCCGTCCTGCGGGTGCAGGCGTTCCTCGAACTGCCGCTCGTCCTCCTGGCGTTCGTGTCGGTCGTCCGGCGGCTGGACCGCGAGCTGTACGTCCGGCTGGCCCGTTCGCCGCTGGTCCCGCTCGCCGCCGTCTCGTACACCGTGGCGTTCTGCGCGGTCGAGTGGGACCTGCGGAATCCGTACACCATGGACGACCTCGCCCTGCGCGTGCTCTCCGCCGCCGTCACACCGCAGCTGATCGTCTGGTTGGCCCGGCACGAACCGGCCGGCGACCGCCCCGCCCGCCGCCACCCGTTCCTCTTCGCGCTCGACCTGTGGGCGTACGGGCAGTTGATGCTGGTGCTGTACGACACCGCGCTGCTCTACAACCTCGCCCGGATCGGCGGCCATCTCCTCTCCGCCGCAGTCGCGTTGACGGTTCTCGTAGGCACCCGCCTCGCCGACAGCCGCCTCGCAGCCACCCGCCACACGGCCGCCCGCCTCGCGGCCCGCTCCGTCACACCGCCGGCCGCCCCCCGCACCGCCACCCTCACCGAGACCATCGGCCGGGCGCTCACGCTCTTCCTCGTCCCAGCCCTGGCGATCCGCTACGCCGAGACCTTCGGCACACCCCAACTCGCCGCGCTCGCTGGACTCTTGGTGATCGGATCGGCAGCCCGGCGGGACACCCTGCGCCTTCTCCTGCCCGCGGCCGCAGGTGCCGTGGTCGGGTATGCCGTCGCCGCCCTCGCCCCCGGCCCGTACTACGAGGCGACCCTCCTACGGAGCGCGACCGGCGCACTTCTTGCAATGACCGCCCTCTGCGCGCTCCTTGACACCACTCGGACACGACTGGTCGTGCGCTCTTAACTCCCCAGCCACATACCAACGCCAGGATGTCCTGCAGTCAGGGTCTGGATGGACAGGTTGGGGCGATCATGCGCATGCGGCCGACGGCACAACCCGCAGGCCAACAGCTGGGGGGCGAGCGACAAGCCGCCGAACTCCGCGCAGAGCTGGACGAGTTACTCCGTGCGAGCCGTTACGCGAGTCAGCGTGAACGGCGACTGAACGAGGCGATCCGGGCGAGCCCGGGGCGCCAGCGGCCGGACGGTGACCTGCTGCGGCAACTCGCCCAGGCCCGCACCCTCCGCGAGGGGTTGGGCGCCCGGTGCCTCCAACTCAGCGACCAGTTGGAGGCCTTGGAGACACGACTCAGACACGGAGAGCAGGACCCACACCAGCAGTACCCGCACCAGCAGTACCGACCGGAGCCGGAACCGGCGCATCAGCCGGAGCCGCAGCCGCAACCCTCGCCCCGGCAGGCCCCGCCCTCCCCCGCCCGCCCCGACATCGGCGCCCTCACCGAGCGGATCTCCACCCTCCACCGCACCGGCGCCCTCACCGAGGCCGAGGAGCTGCTCGACCAGGCGGCGGCCCGCCTGGAGCCCGCCGACGCCGCACTGTTGGTCGGCATGCTCGCCCAGTACGGCCCGACCGGTGCCTCCCTCCACCTCGCCCGCAGCACCGCGCAGGCCGCGCCCGAGCACGCCGTCGCCGTCCTGGCGGAGCTGCGCGAGCTGGGCCTGACCGTGGAGGCGGCCGAACTGTTCCACGCCTTCTGGGCCTACCCGGCCGCCTCCGTCCCGGGGCTCCTCTCGGCGCTGGAGCAGGCGGGGCAGAACGCGGACGGCGCGACGCTCCTGTGGGAGTGGGGCTCGGCGCCGACGCCCGAGCTGACGTCCCTCGCCGCCTGCCTCCAGCAGCACGGCCGCCCCGGCGACGTCCGGACGCTGCTGCGCCAGGCGGCCGGCCGTCCCACCGCCGACCTCGCCGACCTCGTCACCGAGCTGCCGCCGGCGCTCGCCACGGACCTACTGCAGGAACTGGCGGCGCTCCGCCCGCCCGTCGAACTGGTGCGCCTGGCGGCCGCGTTTGACGGCGCCGGCAGCCGGAACCTGTACGGCGAGCTGCTGGACGCACTCCGCGCCGGCGGGCCCCGCCACCGCACCACCCTCGCCGCCCTCCGCGCGGCCGGCCTGCCGACCACCCCGCCCACAGCCCCCCGCTCCCGCTGGGGACGCAGGTAACGGCTGCCGCCGCAGCGAGGCCGCACACAGCGGGGAGCCCCCGACCGCCCCGAGATCAGGGCGGTCGGGGGCTCCCCGAACAGGCGGACCCGTCCTAGCAGCCGATCAGGCGCGCACCCAGGTACGCCTTGACCTGGTCCAGCGAGACGCGCTCCTGCGACATGGTGTCGCGGTCGCGGATGGTCACCGCATTGTCCTCGAGGGTGTCGAAGTCGACGGTGACGCAGAACGGCGTGCCGATCTCGTCCTGGCGGCGGTAGCGCTTGCCGATCGCGCCGGCGTCGTCGAACTCGACGTTCCAGGCGGTGCGCAGGTCGGCGGCGAGGCCGCGGGCCTTCGGGGAGAGGTCGGCGTTGCGCGACAGCGGCAGGACGGCGACCTTGACCGGGGCCAGGCGCGGGTCGAGCCGCATGCCGACGCGCTTCTCCATGACGCCCTTGGCGTTGGGCGCCTCGTCCTCGAAGTAGGCGTCGATCAGGAAGGCGAGCATGGCGCGGTTGAGGCCGGCCGCCGGCTCGATGACGTACGGGAAGTACCGCTCGCCGCTCTCCTGGTCGAAGTACTTCAGGTCCTGGCCGGACGCCTCGCTGTGCACCCGCAGGTCGTAGTCGGTGCGGTTGGCGACGCCCTCGAGCTCGGAGAACTCGCTGCCACCGAAGTTGAAGCGGTACTCGATGTCCACCGTGCGCTTGGCGTAGTGGGAGAGCTTCTCCTTCGGGTGCTCGAAGAAGCGCATGTTCTCGGTGCGCAGGCCGAGGTCGACATACCAGTCCCAGCGCTGCTGGAGCCAGTACTCGTGCCACTGCTCGTCCTCGCCCGGCTTGACGAAGAACTCCATCTCCATCTGCTCGAACTCGCGGGTGCGGAAGATGAAGTTGCCGGGGGTGATCTCGTTGCGGAAGCTCTTGCCGGTCTGGGCGATGCCGAACGGCGGCTTCTTGCGCGAGGTGGTCTGGACGGCCTTGAAGTTGGTGAAGATGCCCTGCGCCGTCTCGGGGCGCAGGAACGCGAGGCCGCTGGCCTCCTCGGTGACGCCGAGGTGGGTCTTCAGCATGCCCGAGAAGTCCTTGGGCTCCGTGAACTGGCCCTTGGTGCCGCAGTCGGGGCAGTTGACGTCCTTGAGGCCGTTCGGCGGCGGGAAGCCGTGCTTGGCCTCGTACTTCTCTTCCAGGTGGTCGGCCCGGTGGCGCTTGTGGCAGGAGAGGCACTCGGTCAGCGGGTCGTTGAAGGTCGCGACGTGGCCGGAGGCCTCCCACACCTCGCGGGCCAGGATCACCGACGAGTCGAGGCCGACGACGTCCTCGCGGGCCTGGACCATCGCGCGCCACCACTGGCGCTTGATGTTCTCCTTGAGCTCGACACCCAGCGGTCCGTAGTCCCAGGCGGCACGCGTGCCGCCGTAGATCTCGCTGCAGGGGTAGACGAAGCCACGGCGCTTGCTCAGGCTGACGATCGTGTCGATCTTGTCGGCGGCCACAGTGCTCTCTTCAGTACGTACGGCACGGTCAGGGCACGGCTGGTTGCGCGTACCCGAATACCTCAGGTTACCGGCCATATGGGTACGTGATTCAAATCGGTATCGTCCGGCCGCCCCCACTCTTCGCCACCCCCCGTTCACCCGTCCGAGTGAGTTGACAATCATTTCCATCTTAGATGAGAATGATTGTCATGATGATCGGACTGCCTCGACGACGGACCCGCCGCTCCATAGCCATCGCCGCCACCGCGCTCGCCGCGCCCCTCGTCCTCACCGCCTGCGGAGGCAGCAGCAGCGCCGACAGCGGCAACGGCAAGCTGAAGGTCGTCGCCTCCTTCTACCCGATGGAGTTCCTCGCCCAGCAGATCGGCAAGGAGCACGTCGCGGTCACCGATCTCACCGCCGCCGGCGTCGAGCCGCACGACCTGGAGCTCACCGCCAAGCAGGTCGGCACCGTCCAGAAGGCCGACGCGATCCTCTACCTCAAGGGCCTGCAGCCCACCGTCGACCAGGCCGTCGCGCAGTCCTCCAGCAAGCACAGGATCGACGCCACCGCCGCCAGCCCGCTGGTCGACCACCACCTCGACGAGGGCTCCGAGGGCGACGGCAACGCAGCCGACGGCCACAAGCACGAGGGCCCGGCCGGCGACCCGCACATCTGGCTCGACCCGACCCGCTACGCGGCGATCGCCAAGAGCGTCGGCGACGAGTTCGCCAAGGCCGACCCGGCCCACGCCGAGGACTACCGGAAGAACACCGACGAACTGGTCACCAAGCTCACCGCGCTCGACCAGGACTTCCGGGCCGGACTGAAGGACACCAAGACCAAGACCTTCGTCACCAGCCACGCCGCCTTCGGCTACCTCGCCGACCACTACGGCCTCACCCAGGTCGCCATCAACGGCGTCGACCCGGAGTCCGAGCCCACCCCGGCCCGCCTCGCCGCCGTACAGAAGGCCGCCAAGGACAACGGCGTCACCACGATCTTCTTCGAGACCCTGGTCAGCCCCAAGCTCGCCGACACCGTCGCCAAGGACCTCGGCCTCAAGACCGCCGTCCTGGACCCGCTGGAAGGCGTCAAGGACCCGGCCAAGGACGACTACCTCACCGTCATGAAGCAGAACCTGGCCAACCTCCAGGCCGCCCTCGGCGCCCCCGCCGGAAGCGAAACGCCTGCCGCCCCGGCCGGAGCCGAGGCCCCCACCCCCGACGCCACCACCCCTGCCGCCACCAGCTGACGGGACGGAACACCATGACGACCCACCCGATACCCCCGGCCGTCCGCCTCCGTGCCGCCGTCGCCTCGCGCGGCGGCCGGCCGGTGCTGCGTGGCGTCGACCTCACCGTCCGGCCCGGCGAGGTCGTCGCCCTGCTGGGCGCCAACGGCTCCGGCAAGTCGACCACGGTCAAGGCCGTGATCGGCTCCGTCCCGCTGGAGCACGGCACCCTGGAGCTGTTCGGCGCCCCGTACGGCTCCTTCCGCGCCTGGCACCGGATCGGGTACGTCCCGCAGCGCACCACCGCCGCCTCCGGCGTCCCGGCCACCGTGCGCGAAGTGGTCTCCACCGGACGGCTGCCGCAGCACCGGCTGCTGCCATTCCGCCGCAAGGACCGCGAGGCGGTGGACCGCGCGCTGGCCGCCGTCGGCATGCTGGAGCGGGCCGGGGACGGCGTGGCCGACCTGTCCGGCGGCCAGCAGCAGCGGGTGCTGATCGCCCGCGCCCTGGTCGGCTCCCCCGACCTGCTGATCATGGACGAGCCGATGGCCGGCGTGGACTCCGCCAGCCAGCAGGTGCTCGCCGACACGCTGCGCGCCGAGGTCGGCCGCGGTGCCGCCGTCCTCCTCGTGCTGCACGAACTCGGGCCGCTGGAACCGCTGATCGACCGCGCCGTCGTCCTGCGGGACGGCTGCGTCGCGCACGACGGCCCGCCCGTGCCCAACACCGGCCTGCACGCGCTGCCCGGCCACGACCACGTCCACCCGCACGCCGACCTGACCCCGCCGAGGCTGCTCGCATGACCGAGATGCTGTCCTACGACTTCATGCAGCGCGCCCTGCTCGCCGCCGTCCTGGTCGGGATCACCGCCCCCGCTGTCGGCATCTACCTGGTGCAGCGCCGCCAGGCCCTGATGGGCGACGGCATGGGCCACGTCGCGATGACCGGCGTCGGCCTCGGCTTCATCTTCCAGACCAGCCCGGTCTGGATGGCCGTGCTGGTCTGCGTGCTCGGCGCCGTCACCATGGAGCTGGTCCGCTCGCGCGGCAACCAGCGCGGCGACATTGCCCTCGCGATGCTCTTCTACGGCGGCATGGCCTGCGGCAAACTGCTCGTCTCGCTCTCCGCCCAGGCCGGCGCCGGCTCGCTGGAGAGCTACCTGTGGGGCTCGATCCTCACCGTCGCCCCCGCCGACCTGGCCGCGATCGCGGTGCTCGGCGCGGTGGTCATCGCGGTCACTGTCGGCCTGCGCCGCCAGCTGTTCGCGATCTGCCAGGACGAGGACTTCGCCCGGGTCACCGGCCTGCCGGTGCGTACCCTCAACCTGCTGCTCGCCGTGATGGCCGCGGTCACCGTCACCGTCGCCATGCGGGTGGTCGGCCTGCTGCTGGTCAGTGCCCTGATGGTGGTCCCGGTGGTCGCCGCCCAGCAGCTCACCCGATCCTTCGCCGCCACCCAGGCCGCCTCGATCGCGCTCGGCGTGGTGGTCTCGCTGGCCGGCGTCACCGGCTCCTACCAGCTCGACGTGCCCTCCGGCCCGGCCATCGTGCTGCTCGCCATCGCGGTCTTCGCGGTGTTCAGCGCGCTCGCCGCACCGCTCGCCCGCCGCCGCCACCGCCACCGCCACCGCGCCGACACCGAGCACGGACCGAAGGTCTGCGACGTCGAACTGCCGCTCCAGTCGCCGGAGCGGACTTCCTCCGACACGACCACCCCTGACGGGCGGGCCGGGCTGGCACAATGAGGTGCGAGCCGACCACGACCCCAGGAGGACCCCCGGTGACCACCGCAGGCCCGTCGCCGCGTGCCCGATCGACCCGGCAGCGTGCCGCCGTCTCGGCGGCCCTGGACGAGATCGCGGACTTCCGCAGCGCACAGGAGCTCCACGACCTGCTCAAGCACCGCGGGGACTCCGTCGGTCTGACCACGGTCTACCGCACCCTGCAGTCGCTGGCGGACGCCGGTGAGGTCGACGTGCTGCGCACCGCCGACGGCGAGGCCGTCTACCGCCGGTGCAGCAGCGGGCACCACCACCACCTGGTCTGCCGGCACTGCGGCGCGACCGTCGAGGTGGAGGGCCCCGCGGTGGAGCGCTGGGCCAACTCGGTCGCCGCCGAGCACGGCTTCAGCGACATCGCGCACACGCTGGAGATCTTCGGCACCTGCGCGGAGTGCGCCAAGAAGCTCTGAGCCGGCCGACCGGCACACCTGCCGTACCGGTCGTACGAAGCCGTACGAAGCCGTACGCACGGAAAGGACCCACCGGGATCTGCCCGGTGGGTCCTTTCCGTCGCGTACGGGGCGCGTCAGCGCTGGGACGGCCGCGGCGCGGGGAGCTCGTTCGGGATCGCCCCGCCGAAGCGCCGGTCGCGCCGCGCGTACTGCTCGCAGGCGCGCCACAGGTCGCGGCGGTCGAAGTCCGGCCAGAGCACGTCCTGGAACACGAACTCGGCGTAAGCCGACTGCCAGAGCAGGAAATTGGAGGTGCGCTGCTCACCACTGGGGCGCAGGAAGAGGTCCACGTCCGGCATGTCCGGGTGGTACATGTACTTGGCGAGGGTCTTCTCGTTGACCTTCTTCGGGTCCAGCCGCCCGGCCGCGACCTCCCGCGCGATCGCCTGCGTCGCGTCCGCCAGCTCGGCCCGGCCGCCGTAGTTGACGCACATGTAGAGCGTGACGGCGTCGTTGCCCTTGGTCTGCTCCTCGGCGACCTGCAGCTCCTGGACGACGCTCTTCCACAGCTTGGGCATCCGGCCGGCCCAGCGGATCCGCACGCCCATCGCGTCCATCTCGTCGCGGCGGCGGGCGATGACGTCCCGGTTGAAGTTCATCAGGAACTTCACCTCGTCGGGCGAGCGCTTCCAGTTCTCGGTGGAGAAGGCGTACAGCGAGATGTTCTTGACCCCGAGCTCGATGGCGCCCGCGAGGACGTCGAGCACCACGGACTCGCCGACCTTGTGGCCCTCGGTGCGGGGCAGCCCGCGCTCCTTGGCCCAGCGGCCGTTGCCGTCCATCACGATGGCGACGTGCTCGGGCACCAGCTCGCCGGGGATCTTCGGGGGCTGTGCGCCGCTGGGGTGCGGGGTCGGGGGCGCGTACGCCCGCTGCTTGCCGCCGCCGAAGAGCCGTCGCGCTGCCATGTGCTCACTTCTCCACGTATCTCATCGAGCGGATGCCCCGCTCCAGGTGCCACTGCAGATAGGCCGCGACCAGGCCGCTGCCCTCCCGCCAGTACCGCGGCTCGCAGGCGTCGGCCGTCCGCCAGTCCCCTGACAGCAGCGCCCCGAGCAGTACCAGTGTCTCAGGGGAGGGTACGGCACATCCCGGCACTCGGCAGTCCGGGCAGAGCACCCCGCCTGCGGCGAGCGAGAAGAAACGGTTCGGCCCCTCCAGACCGCACTTGGCGCAGTCCGTGAAGCTCGCGCCGTACCCGTTCACCGCGAGCGAGCGCAGCAGGAAGGCGTCCAGCACCAGGTGCGACTCGTGCACCCCCGCCGCCAGCGTGCGCAGCCCGCCCACCAGCAGCAGGTACTGCTGGACGGCGGGCTCGCCCTCGTTCTCGGCGAAGCGCTCGGCCGTCTCCAGCATCGCTGTGCCCGCGGTGTAGCGGCCGTAGTCGGTGACGATCGAACCGCCGTACGGCGCGATGGTCTCGACCTGGGTGCAGAGCGGCAACCCGCGGCCGATCAGCTCACTCCCCCGGCTGAAGAACTGCACGTCCACGTGCGAGAACGGCTCCAGGCGGGCACCGAACTTGGACTTGGTCTTGCGCACCCCGCGCGCCACCGCCCGCACCTTGCCGTGCTGGCGGGTCAGCAGGGTGATGATCCGATCGGCCTCGCCGAGCTTCTGCGCCCGCAACACGACGCCGTCGTCCCGGAAAAGACTCATGCCGACCATTCTCCCCCAGCCGCCGACAGCGGCGGACGGCCGCGGGCGGCGACGCACAGCGGGCGGACAGCGCCGGACAGCCGTGTTGCCCGCACCGGGGCCGTGGGGGAGGACCACTGCGGTGCGGGTCACGGCGGGCCCGGAGGGGGTTCGGGCCCGTTTGTGGGGGATTTCGGAGATGGTCGACGGGTGAAGCGGTGACGAGGGGCTACGTGTACCGGCTACGTGTACCGGCTGCTCGTGCCGGCTACTTGTACGGTGCCCGGGTCGCCGCCTCCAGCAGCGCCCCGACCCGCGCCTGCGGCAGGTCCAGGCAGCGCCCGACCGCGGTCAGCGCCTCGCGCTCCTGCGGCAGGTAGCGCCCGTCGGCCAGGGCGATCGCCGCGCCCTGCAGCAGCAGCCGTTCGCGGCCGTGGTGGGCGAGGTGCGGCGTGAGCGGTTCGAGCACCGCGTGCAGTTCGACGGCCAGGCCACCGGCCATGCCGTGGGCGTCGTAGAGTTCGCCGCCGAGTCCGGAGAGCGCGGCGAGCGCAGCCAGCACCTGGGCCTCGCCGCAGTCCTCGAACCCGGCCTCGCGCACCGCCGCGCAGGCCGCGTCGCGCGCCTCCCGGTGGGCGGTGCCGCCAGCCGCGAGCAGGGCCAGCGCGATGGTGTACTGGGCGTCCCGCAGCATCGCGCCGAGGCGTACGCAGGTCAGCTGTTCGAGGCTCTCGACGCCGTACCGGCCGTGGCAGCTGGTGCACTGCACGCTGCCGATCACCGGTCCGAGCGGGAGCACCGGGGTCCCGAGCAACCGCAGCCACCGCCGGCCGTGCTGCCAGCGGTAGTTGCGGTCCCCGCCGCAGCCCGGGCAGAAGAAGTCACCGAGAACGTCAGTCCGCCACCGAGGGCGAACACCCCACAACCTGGTCACGGCGCCACTCCCCAGACATGGCAGGCGGCCTGCTCGACGATGGGCAGGTCACGCGACCGGACACCGAGCCGTCCCACCGACCCGGCTTTCCGGTGGATCGATGTTGCCATGGTTACCGGCACGTGTCAGTACCTCGAACGGCTTCCGATCCCAAAAAATGTGGCGCAGGACACAGCACCCCCGCGCAGGTGCCTGGGCACGGCGAAGGGCCGCCCCGCAGGACGGCCCCGCCGTGTGCCACTCGTACGAACTACCCGCGCTGCGACCGGTTGACGGCGCTGATCATCGCCTTCAGCGAGGCCAGCACGGTGTTGCCGTCGATGCCCACGCCCCACAGCACCTGGCCGTCCACCGCGCACTCGACGTACGCGGCGGCCTGGGCGTCGCCGCCCTCGCTCAGCGCGTGCTCGGCGTAGTCCAGGACGCGCACGTCGAAGCCGATCCGGGCCAGCGCGTCCGCGAAGGCCGAGACCGGGCCGTTGCCGGCACCGCTCAGGGCCACCGGCGTGCCGTCCACCACGGCCTCGGCGGTCAGCGCGTCCCGCCCGTCCTCGGTGGTCAGGGTGCGCGAGCCGCTCAGCGCCACCCGCCCCCACGGGTTGTCGGTGGTCGGCAGGTACTCGTCCTCGAAGACCCGCCAGATCTCGGCCGGGGTGACCTCGCCGCCCTCGGCGTCGGTCTTGGCCTGGATGATCCGGGAGAACTCGATCTGCATCCGGCGCGGCAGGTCCAGCTTGTGGTCGTTCTTCAGGACGTACGCGACGCCGCCCTTGCCGGACTGGCTGTTGACCCGGATGACCGCCTCGTAGGTGCGGCCGACGTCCTTCGGGTCGATCGGCAGGTACGGCACGCCCCAGGTGTGCTCCTCCACCGGCACGCCCGCCGCCCTGGCGTCGGCCTCCAGGGTGTCGAAGCCCTTCTTGATGGCGTCCTGGTGCGAGCCGGAGAAGGAGGTGTACACCAGGTCGCCGGCGTACGGGTGGCGCGGGTGCACCTCCATCTGGTTGCAGTACTCGGCGGTGCGGCGCACCTCGTCGATGTCGGAGAAGTCGATCTGCGGGTCGATGCCCTGCGAGAACAGGTTCATCCCCAGCGTCACCAGGTCGACGTTGCCGGTCCGCTCACCCTGCCCGAACAGGCAGCCCTCGATGCGGTCCGCGCCCGCCATGTAGGCCAGCTCGGCGGAGGCGACGGCGGTGCCGCGGTCGTTGTGCGGGTGCACCGACAGACAGACGAACTCGCGGCGGGACAGGTTGCGCGACATCCACTCGAACTGGTCGGCCTGGACGTTCGGGGTGGCCCGCTCGATGGTGGCCGGCAGGTTCAGGATGATCTCGCGGCCCTCGCCCGGCTGCCAGACGTCCATGACCGCCTCGCAGACCTCCAGCGCGAAGTCCAGCTCGGTGTCGACGAAGATCTCCGGCGAGTACTGGTAGCCGAAGACGGTGTCCTCGCCCAGCAGCTTCTCCGCGTACTCCATCACCAGCCGGGTGCCGTCGGTGGCGATCGCCTTGGTGGCCGCCTTGTCGTTGCGGAACACCACCCGGCGGAACAGCGGCGCCGTCGCGTTGTACAGGTGGACGGTCGCGCGCGGGGCGCCGACCAGCGCCTCGACGGTCTTCTCGATCAGCTCCTCCCGGGCCTGCGTCAGCACCGAGATGGTGACGTCCTCGGGGATCGCCCCCTCCTCGATCAGCGACCGTACGAAGGCGTGGTCGGTGGCACCGGAGGAGGGGAAGCCGACCTCGATCTCCTTGTAGCCCATGCCGACCAGCAGGTCGAACATCTTGCGCTTGCGGGCCGGGGACATCGGGTCGATCAGCGCCTGGTTGCCGTCCCGCAGGTCGGTCGAGAGCCAGCGCGGCGCCTTGGTGATCACGGAGTCCGGCCAGGTGCGGTCCGGCAGGTCCACGGTGCCGAACGGCAGGTAGCGCCCGTACCGCATGCCGGAGGGCTGCTGGCGCACGGCGGCGGCGGTGATCGGGGTGGGCCGGTCGACGAAGGCGCGAGCGGCGGGGATGGACGCGGCGGAGGTCTGCTCGGTCATGGAGGTGACTCTCGGCTTCCTGTGGATGCGTGGTGCGGGCGGGTCGGGAGGGATCAACACCGACTGGCCGGCCTCTGCTGCCGCTCGCGACCCGCCATTGGATCGCCGATTCCGCGCACAGCTCGTTCCCCGCGGCGAGGGAGCCGGCCCCAGTGGACTACAGGCCCTCGACGCGGCAGCTAAGAAGAAGCAGCCCGTTGCGCATGATGCCCCAGCGTAACCCAGCGCCGCGCGCCCCCGAAGTGATCCGGGCTCCCGTTCCACTCCTTGAGACGCCGACCGGTCACGTCAAGGGTGGTGACATCCGGTCATCGAGGCCTCACCCTGGGCCACATGACTGCAGCAGTACCGATCTGCGCGATTGTCCCGCCGTACGTCCTGGACCGCCTCGCCGAGGCCGGTCACGAAGCCGCCGTCCACTCCCTCGCACTCGACGCCGCGCACCGCGCGGCCCGCCTCTCCCCGCCCCCGCCCACCGGCGGCGCCCCGGGCCTCAACCGGGTGATCTCCGACGCCGCCCACGGCCAACGGCTGCCCGGCCGCACCGCGCGCACCGAGGGCCAGGCGGCGGTCGCCGACGCCTCCGTCAACCACGCCTACGACGGCCTCGGCGCCACCTTCGCGCTCTACGCCGACGCCTTCGGCCGGCACTCCATCGACGACCACAACCTGCGGCTGGACGCCAGCGTCCACTACGGCCGCAACTACGACAACGCTTTCTGGAACGGCCACCAGATGGTCTTCGGCGACGGCGACGGCGAGATCTTCGGCGACTTCACCGCCTGCATCGACGTCATCGGCCACGAACTCACCCACGGCGTCACCCAGTTCACCGCCGGACTGGACTACCAGGACCAGCCCGGCGCACTCAACGAGTCGGTCTCCGACGTCTTCGGCTCGCTGGTCAAGCAGTACGCGCTGCGCCAGAGCGCCGCCGACGCCGACTGGCTGATCGGCGCCGGACTGCTCGCCCCCGGCGTCCAGGGCGTGGCGCTGCGTTCGATGAAGGCGCCCGGCACCGCCTACGACGACCCCCGGCTCGGCAAGGACCCGCAGCCCGCGCACATGCGGGACTACGTGAACACCGCCGAGGACAACGGCGGCGTGCACATCAACTCCGGCATCCCCAACCACGCGTTCTACCTGCTGGCCACCGCCCTCGGCGGCTCGGCCTGGGAGCGCGCCGGGCGGATCTGGTACGACGCGCTGACCGGCCGCACACTGCCCGCCGACGCCGACTTCACCGCCTTCGCCCGGGCCACCGTGGCCGCCGCCAAGGCCCGCTACCCCGACCAGTCCTCGGTCGCGGACACCGTCACGGCTTCCTGGGCGCAGGTCGGGATCAGCCCGGGGTGACCGGATGACCTCATCACCGTACGGCCGGGCAGAGGAGCCGAGACCGGCTGAGACCGGGTTGAGGTGCGCTTAAGGTCACGGTCCGGGAAAAGCGCCGCAAAAGCCTTCCCTGCGTACCACCATGGACACCATGCGTATCCAGGTGACCCGGACCGGCGGCTTCGCCGGAATCGTCCGCCACGCGGAGCTCGACAGCGCCGAGCGCACGGACGCCCCGCACGTCCACGCCCTCGCCCGCGAGGCCGTCGCGGGCGGGCTGCGCGCCCCCTCGTACGGGGTGCCGGACGGTTTCCACTACGAGATCACCGTCGACGGCCGGACGGTGTACTGCGCCGACCCGAAGCTCACCGACTCGCAGCGGGAGCTGGTGTCGCTGGTGCTGCGCGAGGGCGCGTAGCACCAGCGACGGCGGCGGAAGCGGCGACCGGCGACCGGCGATCGGCGATCGGCGACCGGCGCTCGAACTCCCCGGTCAGGGGCCCCGGTTCAGGGGCCCCGGTTCAGGGGCCCCGGTTCAGAAGCCGAGCTTGCGCAGCTGCTTCGGGTCGCGCTGCCAGTCCTTGGCGACCTTGACGTGCAGGTCGAGGTAGACCGGCGTGCCGAGCAGCGCCTCGATGTGCTTGCGGGCGGTGGTGCCGACGTGCTTCAGCCGCGAGCCCTTGGCGCCGATCACGATCGCCTTCTGGCTCTGCCGCTCGATGTAGACGTTGGCGTGGATGTCCAGCAGCGGGCGGTCCGCCGGGCGGCCCTCGCGCGGGAGCATCTCCTCGACCACGACGGCCAGCGAGTGCGGCAGCTCGTCCCGCACGCCCTCGAGCGCGGCCTCGCGGATCAGCTCGGCGACCATGATCTGCTCGGGCTCGTCGGTGAGGTCGCCGTCCGGGTAGAGCTGGTCGCCCTCCGGCAGCAGCTTGGTGAGCAGGTCGGCGGCCAGTTCGACCTGCTTGTCGCCGACTGCGGAGACCGGGATGATCTCGGCCCACTCGAAGCCCAGCTCGATGCCGAGCTGGTGGATGGCGATCAGCTGCTCGGCCAGGCGCTTGGAGTCGACCAGGTCGGTCTTGGTGACGATGGCGACCTTCGGGGTCTTCTTGATCCCGGCGATCTCCTTGGCGATGAACTTGTCGCCGGGGCCGATCTTCTGGTCGGCGGGCAGGCAGAAACCGATCACGTCGACCTCGGCCCAGGTGCTGCGGACCAGGTCGTTGAGGCGCTCGCCGAGCAGCGTGCGCGGCTTGTGCAGACCGGGGGTGTCGACCAGGACGAGCTGGGCGTCGGGGCGGTGCACGATGCCGCGCACGGTGTGCCGGGTGGTCTGAGGGCGGTCGGAGGTGATCGCGACCTTCGTCCCCACCAGGGCGTTGGTCAGGGTCGACTTGCCCGCGTTGGGCCGGCCGACGAAGCACGCGAACCCGGAGCGGTACGAGGAGGAAGGGGCATTCATGGGCTCCATTCTCCCTGATCACCGGAGCCCCGCTGCCCGGGGTCGCCCCCGGGCGCGTTCAGCCCTGCTTTCCGCCCTTGGCGTTCCCGGGAATCAGCGAGACCACCACCAGCACCAGCAGGAATCCGAGCGAGCCGAACAGCCAGCCCTGCGAACCGGTCTCCTGCCATTTCCCCAGCCCCATCACGAACAGCAGCAGCCCGGCGAAGAACGCCACCGCCCCCATGTCCCAGCCCCCCTCACCGAGTCCACTCCCCCGGTGAGATTATCTGCAGAACTCGTGGGGGCCACCACGCCGGGTGATGCCGGGCCGAGAAGGCCCCGCAAGGGCCCTGGCCGCCCCTCAACAGCCCCCCAGAGCCCTCCGTGCCCCCTCGGCAGCCCCCCGGCGCCGCTCAGTGCGCCTCGGCCGCCACCCGCAGCGCCCCGTCCGGACCGGCCAGCAGCACCGGCGTCCCGGCCCCGCCAAGGTCCCGCACCGCCGCCAGGTCGGCCTCGGCCGGCTGCTCCGCCTCGCTCACCACGGCCGCCGCCTCCAGCGACTTGGCGCCGCTGGCCACCGCCATCGCCACCGCCGTCTGCAGCGCGCTCAGCCGCAGCGACTCCAGGGCGACCGTCCCGGCCACGTAGGTCCGGCCGGTCTCGTCACGCACCGCGGCCCCCTCGGGGACGCCGTTGCGGGCGCGGGCCGAGCGGGCCAGGGTGATGATCTTCTTGTCTTCGGGGTCGAGCTCGACGATGTCACTCATGCCGCCGAGCATAGGCCGCCGCCCGTCGCCACCGGATCGCGAGCGCCCCGGAGGCGAGCGGGCGAGTAGCAGCGGCTCAGTGGCCGACCGGGTGGGTCGGGCCCGGGTTCGGGCGGAGGACCTTGACGAAGGTCTTCGGCCCGGACGGCATCGGCTCCTCGTTCTCGGCGCGGTGGCGCCAGTACGGGTTGTCGTGCGGCAGATGGCTGCTCACCCGGCCGTACATCCCGAATGTCGTCAGGACGACCCCGAAGACGAACGCGAACAGCACGTTCGACATCCGGAAGTTGAGGATGTTGGCCTCCGGCCGTCCGAGCACCGTCAGGCCGTAGAAACCGGACAGGACGAACAGCACGCCCACCGCCATGTTCAGGTTGGCGGCGAAGTTCCCGCCGACCACCGCCCCGATCACCAGGATCGCGCCCGCCACGATGGACAGGATGGCCAGCGCGCCGTTGGTCGACAGCCCCGCGACCTGATCGCCCCGGGTGTCGAGGAAGCCCGGGTGGTCGGCCAGCCCGAGGGCCCCGAACACGATCAGGAAGACTCCTCCGAACCCCGCTCCGATCCGCCAGACCAAGAGGAGCTTGTGGTCGACGGGCAGTTCGTCTTGCAGCTTCATGGCGACCTCCAGAGCTCAGCCATGGCCTAGCTGTAGGGGTGGCTCCCCTGCATGTGGGGCGTCTCGTGCATGTAGAGCGAGCCGCACTGCTGGCAGCAGCGCAGCCCGGTGCCCCACTCCTGCTCGGGCCGCGTCTCGGCGTCGTCGGGCATGGTCCGGCCGCAGAGCGCCGTCGAGAGGTCCCGGTCCCGCACCACGTGCCAGGACCTGACTCCGCCGGCCGCCCCCTGCGGGCCGTACTCCGCGCGCAGTTTGTGCGTCATGCCCTCCATGGTCGCTCGGCGGCCGCCCACCCGCTACTCGCCCGCGAACTCCTCGGCCTCGTCGCCCTTGCGGACCGGGGTGGCGACCATCGAGCCGATCCGGTTGCGGCGGCCGGCCGAGGACTCGGCGGTCAGCAGGATGCCGGTCAGGCCGTCCGTGGCCGGCTCCGGCAGCGGGATCTCGCAGGCGGAACCGGGGATCGGCACCCGGCCGAGGTGCTTGGCCAGCAGGCCGCCGACGGTCTCGACGTCCTCGTCCTCCAGCTCGATGCCGAACAGCTCGCCCAGGTCCTCGACCAGCAGGCGGGCGGTGATCCGGTACGAGCCGTCGCCGAGGTCCTCCACCGGCGCGATCTCCCGGTCGTACTCGTCGGTGATCTCGCCGACGATCTCCTCCAGGACGTCCTCGATGGTGACCAGGCCGGCCGTGCCGCCGTACTCGTCGATCACGATCGCCACGTGCGAGCGGCGCTGCTGCATCTCGCGCAGCAGGTCGCCGGCCGGCTTGGAGTCCGGGACGAACACGGCCGGGCGCATCACCGCGCCGACCTCCTCGGCCTCCGCCTCCCGGTTGATGTGGGTGCGCCGCACCAGGTCCTTGAGGTAGACGATGCCGACCACGTCGTCCTCGTTGTCGCCGACCACCGGGATCCGCGAGAAGCCGGAGCGCAGCGCCAGGGTGAGGGCCTGCCGGACGGTCTTGTGCCGCTCGATCATCACCAGGTCGGTGCGCGGCACCATCACCTCGCGCACGATGGTGTCGCCCAGTTCGAAGACGGAGTGCACCATCCGGCGCTCCTCGTCCTCGATCAGGTCGTCCTTCTCGGCGAGGTCCACCAGGGCCCGCAGTTCCGCCTCGGAGGCGAACGGCCCCTCCCGGTAGCCCTTGCCCGGGGTCAGCGCGTTGCCGAGGAGGATCAGCAACCGCGGGATCGGGCCGAGCACGGCGGCCAGCGGCAGCAGCACGAAGGAGGCCGCGGTCGCCGTGGTGAGCGGGTGCTGGCGCCCGATCGTGCGCGGCGAGACCCCCACCGCGACGAAGGACACCAGCACCATCACGCCGAACGCCAGCAGCACGGCCTGCCAGGTCGGGGTGAGGTTGCGCACGCACACCACGGTGACCAGGACGGCCGCCGCCATCTCGCTGGCCACCCGGATCAGGGTCGCCAGGTTGAGGTAGCGGATCGGGTCGGAGGCGAGGGTCAGCAGGCGCGCGGAGCCGCGCCGGCCGACCCGCACGGCCTCCTCCGCCCGGAACCGCGAGACGCGGGAGATGCCCGCCTCGGCGCACGCGGCCAGCCAGCCGAGGACGACGAGCAGCACGGCACCGAGGATGAAGCTCGTACTCTCACCACTCACAGGGGTCGGGCTCCGCGCTCAGTGGGTGGTGGGGGCCGGGGAGATGCCGCCGAGGCCGCGGCCCGCCCGCCAGTCGTCCAGGATGCGCTTCTGGAGGGCGAACATCTCCTCCTCTTCCTCGGGCTCCTCGTGGTCGTAGCCGAGGACGTGCAGCACGCCGTGCACGGTGAGCAGTTGCAGCTCCTCGTCCATCGAGTGCTTCGAAGGGGCGGCCTTGCCCTGCTGCTCGGCAACCTCGGGGCAGAGCACGATGTCGCCGAGCAGGCCCTGCGGCAGCTCCTCGCCCTCCTTGCCGGGACGCAGCTCGTCCATGGGGAAGGACATCACGTCGGTGGGCCCGGGCAGGTCCATCCACTGGATGTGCAGCTCCTCCATCGCCGCTCCGTCCACCAGGATCACGGACAGTTCGGACTGCGGGTGGATCCGCATCTTGTCCAGGGCGAAGCGGGCGACGTCGAGGATGGCTTCCTCATCGGCGTCCCAACCGGACTCGTTGGCGATGTCGATCGACATGACGGGCTGTGTGCTCAGCTTTCGGTGCGATGGGACTGGCGGGGTGCTCGGGGCGCCGTGGTCTTGCCCGGGCGCCGCTGGGCGGGCTTGCGGGGAGGGGTGGTGCCCTCCTCGGCCTCCTGGCGGGCGTCCCAGCGCTCGTAGGCGTCCACGATCCGGCCGACCAGCTTGTGGCGGACCACGTCGGTGCTGGTGAGGACGGAGAAATGGATGTCGGGCACGTCGGCCAGGATCTCCTGGACGACCTTGAGGCCGCTCCTGGTGCCGCCCGGGAGGTCGATCTGGCTGGTGTCGCCGGTGACGACCACCCGGGAGTTGAACCCGAGGCGGGTGAGGAACATCTTCATCTGCTCGGGCGAGGTGTTCTGAGCCTCGTCGAGGATGATGAAGGCGTCGTTGAGGGTGCGGCCGCGCATGTACGCGAGCGGCGCGACCTCGATGGTGCCGGCCGCCATCAGGCGCGGGATGGAGTCCGGGTCCATCATGTCGTGCAGCGCGTCGTAGAGCGGGCGCAGGTACGGGTCGATCTTCTCGTAGAGGGTGCCGGGCAGGAAGCCCAGCCGCTCCCCCGCCTCGACCGCCGGGCGGGTCAGGATGATCCGGTTGACCTCCTTGGCCTGCAGGGCCTGCACGGCCTTGGCCATCGCCAGGTAGGTCTTGCCGGTGCCGGCCGGGCCGAGGCCGAAGACGATCGTGTGCTTGTCGATCGCGTCGACGTAGCGCTGCTGGTTGAGGGTCTTGGGGCGGATCGTGCGGCCGCGGTTGGACAGGATGTTCGCGGTGAACACCTGGGACGGCGCCGGGCTGTCCGGGTCCTGCTCCTGGCTGCGGAGCATGGCGATGGAGCGCTCCACGGAGTCCTCCGTCAGGGGCTGGCCGGTGCGCAGCACCAGCATCATCTCGTTGAAGAGCTTCTGTACGAGGGCGACTTCGGCGCGCGCCCCGGTGGCGGTCACCTCGTTGCCCCGGACGTGGATGTCGGCGGCGGGGAAACCCTGTTCGATCACGCGCAGCAGCGAGTCCGCGGTGCCGAGCAGGGTGACCATCGGGTGCTTCTCGGGGATGACGAACCGGGCGCTGACACGGCCGTCGTCGGCCGGTTCGGAACGCGACTGTCCGTTGGTACGGGTCTGCGATGTGTCACTCATAGGTCGGCGCTGGGGCCTGCCTCATCCCATCCGTGGTGTCGTGTGCCGCTCGGTGTCTCCGGGGCACCAGGGTACGCCGCGAGCGTGATCGCCGCGGCGGGCGGCGGGGCCGCACCCGTCGATGCTGCGGCAGTTCGCGGGACGGCGCGAGCCCTTTTTTCCGCGGGTACCCGGCGCGGGCGGGGTCACGGCCGACGCGGGCCGGTTCACGGCCGACGAAGGCGGGTTGACAGCCGACGACGGCGGGTTCACGGCCGGCGAAGGCGGCTTCACGGCTGACGGCGCACGGGCACGGGCACCCGGGCGAGGTCGGCGGCCAGCACCAGCTCCCCGTCGAAGTGCTTGCGGGCGTCGGCCAGGTGCTGGCCGAGGTCCGGATAGCGCTGGGAGAAGTGGGTCAGCACCAGGGTGCGCGCGCCCGCCTCGGCGGCGACCTTGGCGGCCTGCCCGGCGGTGAGGTGGCCGTGCTCCTCGGCGAGACGGGCGTCGGCGTCGGTGAAGGTGGCCTCGACCACCAGCAGGTCGGTGCCCTCGGCGAGCGCGTACACGCCCTCGCAGAGCCGGGTGTCCATCACGAAGGCGAACTTCTGGCCCGGCCGCGGCTCACTGACCTCGTCCAGGGTGACCCGCCGGCCGTCCGCCTCGATCGCGCCCTCGTGCTGCAGCCGGCCCACCGCCGGCCCGGAGACGCCCAGAGCGGCGAGCCGTTCGGGCACCAGCCGGCGGCCGTCCGGCTCGGCCAGCCGGTAGCCGAAGGACTCCACGGGGTGGTCCAGCCGCACGGCGTCCAGCGCGAAGCGGGCGCCGGGCGCGGGCAGCGGGCCCGGCTCGTCGATCGGCCGGGGCCGCAGCACGGCCGTCTCGTGGTACGCGGTGGCGTGCCGCAGCCGCTCGAAGTAAACCTCGCCGGAAGCCGGGAAGTAGACGTCCACCGGATGCGGGACGCGGTCCAGGTTGATCCGCTGGATCACCCCCGCGAGGCCCAGGCAGTGGTCGCCGTGGAAGTGGGTGACCGCGATCCGGGTGATCTGGGTGGCCGTGACCCCGGCGTGCAGCATCTGCCGCTGGGTGCCCTCGCCGGGGTCGAACAGCAGGCCCTCGCCGTCCCAGCGCAGCAGGTAGCCGTTGTGGTTGCGGTGCCGGGTGGGCACCTGGCTGGCGGTGCCGAGGACGACGAGTTCGCGCTGGGACACCTGGGATCAGACCATGCTCTCGGTCATGCGCTTGCCGCCGAGCACGTGGACGTGGGCGTGGAAGACCGTCTGCCCGGCGCCCGCACCGGTGTTGAAGATCAGCCGGTAGTCCTCGATGCCCTCGTCCTCGGCCACCCGGCCCGCCTCGGCGAGCAGTTCACCGGCGATCTCCGGCTCGGCGGCGGCCAGCGCGGCCGCGTTCGGGTAGTGGACGTGCGGGATGACCAGGACGTGCACGGGGGCCTTGGGGGCGATGTCGCGGAAGGCGAGGACGCGCTCGGTCTTGCGCACCACCGTCGCCGGGATCTCGCCCGCCACGATCTTGCAGAACAGGCAGTCGGGCTGCGCCTCGCCGGCCATCGGCTACTCCTCGGGATCGGTACGTCGGGTGATGGGGCCGTACGGGCGCAGCCTAGCCGAGCCCGGCCGCGGCCTGCTGGTACTCCCGCAGGTGCTTCCAACGCACCGCGCGCATGCCGACGATGTCGCCGTCGTCGAGGTCGAAGTCCTCGGAGAGGATCGTCACCGCGAGGAATACGAAGCCGAGCAGCCAGCGCCTGGTGAGCCGCCACGTGTTCGGGCGCATCACCCGCTTGGTGCGCACAACCCGCATCGCCAGGATCGCCTTGCCGACGCTGAAGCCGGCGAGGCGGGCGAGCACGACCTGGTTCAGGAAGGACACGAGGAGGCCGACGACGACCAGCGCCACGACGTACGGAACGGCCGGGCCGCCGCTCTGCACGGAGTGGCCCGCCACGTTCCTGACCTTCGGCCGGCTCGCGGCGTCGGCGGCGGCGAAGCCGAGGCCGACCGCGAGGAAGAAGTCGAGCACGATCGCCAGGAAGCGCCGGCCGCCGCCCGCCTCCTTGGGGGGCGGCAGCGTCGCGGCGCGCTGCGGCTGCTGCGGCTGCTGCGGGTAGGGGTTGGGGTACGGGTCGGGCTGGGCGTACTGCTGGGGCTGTCCGTACTGCTGCGGCTGGGCGTACTGCTGCGGCTGGCCGTACTGGGGCTGCTGGGGCTGGCCGTACTGGGGCTGCTGGGGCTGCGGCGGCTGCTGCGCGTAGCCCTGCGGTGCGTACCCCTGCGGCGGGTACGGCTGCGGTTGCTGCTGGTAGGGCGGGTACGGCTGCGGTTGCTGTTGTCCGTAAGGGTTCTGGCCGTACGGCGACGGCGGGTAGCCCTGTGCCATGGTGATTCCCCCGTGAGCTGTGGATCAAGAAACAGCCCCGCATCCTACCCACGCCCCCCGCGTGGGAAGTCGGCCCACCCGACTTCCCACGCGGCGACCCGCCCGCTTGCCTCCGGCGTGCCCCTTCGGCTTCTTTTTTTCGGGGGCGCACCCAGGCGGCGCCGCTACTGCCAGGGCATCGGCGGCGCCGTGCGGGCCGGGGTGTCGGCGAGTGCGGCCAGGGCGAGCCGGACGCCCTCGGCGAGCTGCGGGTCCTCGCCGGCCGCCCAGTGGTGCGGGGCGATCGGCACCTCGACGTCCGGGTCGACGCCGTGGTTCTCCACGCCCCAGCCGTAGTTCTCCAGCCAGAACGCGTACTTGGGCTGGGTGACCAGGGTGCCGTCGACCAGCCGGTAGCGGCTGTCGATGCCGATCACCCCGCCCCAGGTGCGGGTGCCGACGACCGGGCCGATCCCCAGCGCCTGGATGGCGGCGTTGACGATGTCGCCGTCCGAGCCGGAGTCCTGGTCGGCGAGCGCGACGATCGGTCCGCGCGGGGCGTCGCCGGGATACGGCACCGGGCTGTCGGTGTCCCGGCTGACGTTCCAGCCGACGATGCGGCGGGCGAGCTTCTCGATCACCAGCTGCGAGGTGTGGCCGCCCCGGTTCTCCCGGATGTCGACGATCACGCCTTCCTTGGCCATCTCCGAGCGCAGGTCGCGGTGGATCTGGGCCCAGCCGGTGGTCTGCATGTCGGGGACGTGCAGGTATCCGAGCCGGCCGCCGGACAGTTCGCGCACGGCGGCCCGCCGCCCGGCCACCCAGTCGTGGTAGCGCAGCGCCTCGTCGTCGGCGAGCGGGACGACCACCGGGTGGCGCTGGTCGGTGCCGTCCTTGCCGGCCACGGTCAGCTCGACCGGCTGCCCGGCGGTGCCGGCCAGCAGCGGGGCCGGGCCGGTGACCGGGTCCACCGGGCGGCCGTTGACCGCGAGGATCGCGTCGCCCGGGCGGATCGCGGCGCCGGGCGCGGCCAGCGGCGAGCGGGCCCTCGGGTCGGAGGACTCGCCGGGCAGGATCCGGGCGATCCGCCACTGCCCGCCCTCCTTGACGAGGTCCGCGCCGAGCAGGCCCTGGCGCCGGGCGGCGTCGGTGTGCGCGCCGTAGGGGAGGACGTAGGCGTGCGAGGTGCCGAGTTCGCCGTGCACCTCCCAGAGCAGGTCGACCAGGTCGTCGTGCGAGCCGACCCGCTCCACCAGCGGCCGGTACCGCTCCAGGACGCCGGCCCAGTCCACGCCGGCGAGGTCGGGGCGCCAGAAGTTGTCCCGCATCAGCCGGCCGTTCTCGGCGAACATCTGCCGCCACTCGGCGGCCGGGTCGACGGTGACCCGCAGCCGGGCGAGGTCCACGGCGGTCTCGTCGTCCTCGCCGGCCGCCTTGTGGTCGGCGGGGACGATGCGCAGCTCGCCCTCGTCCAGCACGGCGACCCGGCTGCCGTCCCCACTGACCGCGAAGCCGTCGACGTCGTGCACCAGTTGCTCGACCCGGCGCTTCTTCAGGTCGAAGCGCTCCAGCACCGGCCGGGGCCGGTCATCCTCCAACGAGGCCGCCTCGTCGCCGAGTTCGCCGAGCAGCGGGGCCCTGGTCCACAGCACGCCGTCCTTGGCGGCCCGCAGGGTGCCGAACAGGCCGCCCTCGACCGGGAACGGGACGATCCGGTCGGCGATGCCGTCCAGGTCCACCCTGGTCACCGGCGCGGTGTCGGCGCCGCCGTCCTCGCCGTCCGTCTTCTTGGCCCGCGGCTCGTCCTCCTCCCCGCCGAGCGGGCGCCCGGCCCGCTGCGGCCCGAACGGGGACGGCGTGTCGGCGGCCAGCGTGATCAGGTACGGGCGGCAGCCGTTGGGGAAGGACAGGTCGAAGACGTGCGAGTCGTAGACCGGGTCGAAGTTGCGCACCGACAGGAACGCCAGGTAGCGGCCGTCCGCGGTGAAGGCCGGCGAGGTGTCGATGAAGCGCTGCTGGGTGGCCTCGCTCACGGTGCGGGTGGCCAGGTTGGCCAGCACGATCTGGCGCAGCGACCACGGGCCCAGCCCCGGCACCGGCCGCGACCAGGCCAGCCAGGCCGAGTCCGGGCTGAAGACCAACCCGCCGACCTCGCCGTCGGTGCTGCGGTCCAGCTCGTGCACGGTGCCGTCGGCGAGCGTCACCAGCAGCACCCGGCCGTCGTGCACGCCGAGCGCGGCTTGCTTGCCGTCCGGGGAGACGGCCAGCGCGTTGACCCGGCCGAGCTGCCCGGCGGCCAGCCGGCGGCGCTCGGTGCCGTGCACGGCCGGCGCGAACTCCAGGGCGTCCTCGCCCTCGGCGTCGGACACCCACAGCACGCCCTGGACGCCGTCCTCGCCCGGCACCACCCGGACCAGGCGCCCGCGCACGCCCGGCGTCTCGTCCAGCACCCGGGCCGGGCCCTCGCGGTGGGTCAGCCAGTGCACGCTGCCGCGCACCACGACGGCGCTGGCCCGGCCGGTGCGGTCGGGGGCGACCGCCTCCAGCCAGTGCGCGGCGTGCACCGGGCGGGGGCGGCGGCCGCTGCGCGGGCCGGCCAGCCGGATGTCCAGGCGGCGCGGCTCGGCGCCGGCCAGGTCGTCCAGCAGCCAGACGTCACCGGCCCGGTGGAACACCACCCGGGTGCCGTCGGTGGCGGCGTTGCGGGCGTAGAAGCCGTCCGCGCCGACGCTGTGGCGGCGCAGGTCGGACCCGTCCGGGAGGCTGGACCACAGCTCGCCGACGCCCTCGTGGTCGGACAGGAAGGCGATCCGGCCGCCCTGCCCGTCCTGCCCGCCCGGCCCGCCCGCAGGGCCGGCCACCCACAACGGCGAGGACAGCTGGCCGTCCAACCCCTCGTGGACGCGGACGAATTCGTCCCGGCCCAGCCACAGCTTGCCGGCCCGGCCGCCCCGGTAGCGCTTCCACCAGGCCGGTTCGCGGATCGCGGCACTGGCCAGCAGCACCCGGTCCCCGCCGGGCTCGAAGGCGATGCCGCCGATCGGCCCGTACGGCAGCCGCGCGGGCTCGCCGCCGTCCAGCGGCACGGCGTGCGCCCAGGTGCGGCGCAGGGTGGCCTGGCCGGCGGTGGTGGTGGCGATCGGGCGGCCGTCGGCCGTCCAGCCCTGCACCCGGGTCTGGCCGCTGCCCCAGTGGGTGAGCCGGCGGGACGGGCCGCCGTCCACCGGCACCACGTGCACCTCGGGGGCGCCGTCCCGGGTGGAGGTGAAGGCGATGTGCCGCCCGTCCGGGGAGAACCGGGGGTCGTGGACCGGCCGGTGGTCGGCCGTCAGCCGCCAGGCCCGGCCGCCGTCCAGCGGGGCGAGCCAGAGGTCGTTCTCGGCGACGAAGGTGATCAGGTCGCCGTGCAGGTGGGGGTGGCGCAGATAGGCGCCCGCGGAGGTGCTCAGGGAGTCCGTCACGCGGTCCAGCGTAGGCACGTACGCGTACGAGCCGCCGGGCTTTCCGGCAAGAGTCGGGCCCCTCGGGTGAGCCCGCTGGACCGCGCCGCGCGGCCGTAGTACTGGCCGCGGCCCCGGTGCACGGGCCACGGCCCGGTCCGGGCTACGCCCAGCGGCCGGTGCGTCCCAGCAGCAGCGCGCCGGCGGCCACCCCGGCGGTGGAGGTGCGCAGCACCGAGGGGCCCAGCCGGTACGGCTTCGCGCCCGCCTCGGCGAACGCGGCCAGCTCCTCCGCAGACACCCCGCCCTCCGGGCCGACCACCAGCACGAGGTCACCGGCCTCGGGCAGCGCGGCATGCGCCAGCGGCTCGGCGCCCTCCTCGTGCAGCACGGCGGCGAACGCGGCCCGCGCGAGGACGGGCGCCAGCTGCCTGGTGGTCATCGGGTCGCGGACCTCGGGGAAGCGCAGCCGGCGGGACTGCTTGCCCGCCTCGCGGGCGGTGGCCCGCCACTTGGCGAGCGCCTTGGCGCCGCGCTCGCCCTTCCACTGGGTGATGCAGCGCGAGGCCGCCCACGGGATGACCACGTCCACGCCGACCTCGGTCATGGTCTCCACGGCCAGCTCGCCGCGGTCGCCCTTGGGCAGCGCCTGGACGACGACGATCCGCGGCGCGGGCTCCGGCTCGCGGCGCACGGCGGCGACCGCCACGTCGATCGCGTCCTTGCCGAGCACCTCGGCGACCGTCCCGTCCACGCCGAGCCCCTGCCCGTCGGCCAGGGTCACCGCCTCGCCCGGCTCCAGCCGCTTCACCGCGGCCGCGTGCCGCCCCTCCGGGCCGTCCAGGCGCACGACGGTGCCAGGCGCGGCGGCGGCGATCCGCTCGGTCTCGACGACGAAGACGGGTGCGGTCATGCGGGGGAACCTTTCCGGGGTGCGGCCTGCGGGCTGAGGCCTGAGGCCCGGGTGCGGCCTACGGCCTGAGGGGGGACACGCGAAAGAGGTGCCGGGGTGGGCCCCCGGCACCCCTGCGCGGACGGCTACCGGCCGTTGAAGGCGTCCTTCAGCCGGGAGAACAGGCCCTGCTGGCCCGGCGCGAACTGGCCGGACGGCTGCTCCTCGCCGCGCAGCACCGCGAGGCGGCGCAGCAGGTCCTCCTGCTCGGCGTCGAGCTTGCTGGGCGTCTTCACCTCGACATGCACTATCAGGTCGCCCCGGCCGCCCCCGCGCAGGTGGGTGATGCCCCGGCCGTGCAGCGGGATCGACTGGCCGGACTGGGTGCCGGGCCTGATGTCGACCTCCTCCAGGCCGTCCAGGGTCTGCAGCGGCACCCGGGTGCCGAGCGAGGCCGCCGTCATCGGGATGGTGACGGTGCAGTGCAGGTCGTCGCCGCGCCGCTGGAAGATGGTGTGGGTGGTCTCGGCGATCTCGACGTACAGGTCGCCGGCCGGGCCGCCGCCGGGGCCGACCTCGCCCTCGCCGGCCAGCTGGATCCGGGTGCCGTTGTCGACACCGGCCGGGATCTTGACGGTCAGGGTGCGACGGGCGCGGACCCGGCCGTCGCCGGCGCACTCCGGGCACGGGGTCGGCACGACGGTGCCGAAGCCCTGGCACTGCGGGCAGGGACGGGAGGTCATGACCTGGCCCAGGAAGGACCTGGTGACCTGGGAGACCTCGCCCTTGCCGCGACACATGTCGCAGGTCTGGGCGGAGGTGCCGGGGGCCGCGCCCTCGCCGCTGCACGTGGTGCAGGTGACGGCGGTGTCGACCTGGAGCTCCTTGGTGGTGCCGAAAGCGGCCTCCTCCAGGGTGATCTCCAGCCGGATCATGGCGTCCTGGCCGCGGCGGGTGCGCGAGCGCGGGCCACGCTGGCCGGCCGCGGCGCCGAAGAAGGCGTCCATGATGTCGGAGAAGCCGAAGCCCGCCGCGCCGGCGCCGAAACCGCCCGCGCCACCGCCGCCCGGCGACAGCGGGTCACCGCCGAGGTCGTAGACCTGGCGCTTCTGCGGATCGGAGAGCACCTCGTAGGCGGCGTTGATCTCCTTGAACCGCTCCTGCGTCTTCGGGTCCGGGTTGACGTCCGGGTGCAGTTCGCGTGCCAGGCGCCGGAACGCCTTCTTGATCTCGTCCTGCCCCGCATCCCGTCGGACGCCGAGTACCGCGTAGTAGTCCGTGGCCACCAAATGCTCCGCTTGTTCCGCCTGTAGTAGTGCTGCGACTGGTTACCGCGCGTCATCTCCAGGACGCGCGGTCTTTGCTACGACTCGGCCAGGATCTGACCCACGTACCGCGCCACCGCGCGCACCGCCCCCATTGTGCCCGGGTAGTCCATCCGGGTCGGGCCGATCACACCCAGTTTGGCCACGCTCTCGTCGCCCGAACCGTAACCGACCGACACGACCGAGGTGGAAATCAGCCCTTCGTAGGCGTTCTCCCGCCCGATCCGGACCGTCATCGCGGCGTCGTTGGTCTCACCCAGGAGGCGGAGCAGGATGACCTGCTCCTCCAGGGCCTCCAGCACCGGCTGGATGGTGAGCGGGAAGTCGTGGCCGAAGCGGGTCAGGTTGGCCGTGCCGGCCAGCATGATCCGCTCCTCGTTCTGTTCCGCGAGCGTCTCGAACAGGGTCGCCAGGACCGTGCTGACGGTCGGCCGGTCGGCCTGCTCGAACATCGCCGGCAGTTCCTCCAGCAGCCCCGGGACCTCCGGGAGGCGGCGGCCGGCGGCTCTGGTGTTGAGCGCGGCCCGCAGGTCCGCCAGGACCGTCTCGCCGACCGTGCCCGGGCAGTCGACCATCCGCTGCTCGACCCGGCCGGTGTTGGTGATCAGCACCAGCATCACCTTCGCCGGGGCCAGTGCCACCAGCTCGATGTGCCGCACGGTGGACCGCGTCAGCGACGGGTACTGCACCACCGCGACCTGCCGGGTCAGCTGGGCGAGCAGCCGCACGGTGCGCGCGACCACGTCGTCCAGGTCGACCGCGCCGTCCAGGAAGTGCCGGATCGCCCGGCGCTCGGGGGCGCTCATCGGCTTGACCTCGGCGAGCTTGTCGACGAAGAGGCGGTACCCCTTGTCGGTCGGGATGCGGCCGGCGCTGGTATGCGGCTGGTGGATGTACCCCTCCTCCTCCAGCGCCGCCATGTCGTTGCGGACGGTCGCCGGCGAGACCCCGAGGTTGTGCCGCTCCACCAGGGCCTTGGACCCGACGGGCTCCTCGGTGCCCACGTAGTCCTGCACGATCGCGCGGAGCACGGCGAGCTTGCGGTCGTCCAGCTGGCGGACCTCACCGGCCATGGGGCACGCACCTCCGTCTTCGCTCGTTGTCCGTCTGTGTCCCTGGGTGTCCCCGGGTGCTGCTGCCGGCCCTTCCCGGAAGGTCCGGCCTCGGCACCTTGGCACTCTGAACACACGAGTGCCAGAACCGTACCTGCCAGTGTAAGGCCCGGGTCCTGCCGCAGGAACGGCCGGACCGGCGTGATCCTTCCCGCAGTTCCAGGTACGGCCCGCGGGGCGGCCACCGTTCACGGGTTCCCGTCACGGGTTCCCGGCGCGCGAGTGGTGCCACGAGGCCGTCCGGGTGGCAGCATCGAAGGCGACGGCGAATGGAGGAGCAAGCGATGTCGAGCTCGGGCCAGCACACCCGTTTCGCACCCGACCGCGGCCTGACCGGCCGCATGGTCGCGACGATGTTCGTGATCGGGCTGCTGTACGTCGGTTTCACCGGCCTGCTGATCGCGCTGCTGCGCGGCGCCTGGCCGCTGATCGTCCTGATCTCCGGCGGGCTGTTCGTGGCCCAGTTCTGGTTCAGCGACAAGATCACCGAACGGGCCATGGGCGCCCGCCCGGTGTCCCCGGAGGAGTTCCCCCAACTGCACGGCACGATCGACCGGCTCTGCGCCCTGGCCGACATGCCCAAACCCCGCGTGGCGGTCGCCGACAACGACATGCCCAACGCCTTCGCCACCGGCCGCAACCCGCAGAACGCGGTCGTCTGCGTCACCACCGGCCTGCTGCGACGCCTGGAGCCCGAGGAACTGGAAGGCGTCCTCGCCCACGAGCTGTCCCACGTCGCCCACCGGGACGTCGCCGTGATGACCATCGCCGGCTTCCTCGGCGTTCTCGCCGGCGCGATGACCCGCATCGCCGTGTACGGCGGATTCATGGGCGGCGGCCGCAACAACAACGACCAGAACGCGGCCATCGTCGCGCTGATCATCCCGCTGGTCTCGATGGTCGTCTACGCGATCAGCTTCCTGCTCACCCGGCTGCTCTCCCGCTACCGCGAACTGGCCGCCGACCGTGCCGCCGCCCAGCTCACCGGCCGGCCCAGCGCCCTCGCCTCGGCCCTCACCAAGGTCACCGGGCAGATCGCGGCCATCCCCAGCAAGGACCTGCGCCAGGCGCAGCCCTACAACGCCTTCTACTTCGCCCCCGCGCTGAACGCCCGGGAGACCGCCTCCCAGCTGCTCTCCACGCACCCGACGCTGGAGAAGCGGCTGGAGCAGCTGGCGAAGATCTCCGAGCAGCTCGGCCACTGAACCCCCGCCGACCCTCCGCCGACCCCTGCAGACCCTCCGCCGACCTCCGCCGACCTCCGCTGACGAAAGGACCGCCGTGGGAATCCTGGACGCCCTGTTCGGCCGCACCAAGCCCGTCAAGCCCGACCTGGACCAGCTGTTCGGCGTGCCGTCCGCCGCACTCACCCTGGAGGCCGGCGCCGCGTTCACCCCCACCGGGCTCGGCTCGGTCTGCTTCGCGGCCGTCGAAGGCGCGGCCTTCGTCCAGGTCGAACAACAGGTACGGGCGCTGCTGGACGCCGACACCGAGCGCGGCGGCGTCCCGGTGGAGGCCTCCAAGGACGACTACGGCTACTCCTGGCTGCTCGCCCGGCACCAGCCCGAGGAACTGCCGGAGCTGGTGAACGACCTGCACGCGGTCAACAGCGAACTGGAGGCGAACGGCTTCGGGCCGCAGCTGCTCTGCTCCCTGGTCGGCTTCCGCAATCCGCAGGGGCAGTCCCTGGCCCTGGTCTACCTCTACAAACGCGGCACCTTCTACCCCTTCGCCCCGATGCCCGGCGGCGGGGAGAAGCGCAACAGCCCGCTGGAGCTGCAGGTCAACGCGATGCTGGGGAACGACCTGCGGCTGGAGAAGGACCTCAGTCGCTGGTTCCCGGTCTGGGGCGCGCCGGGTCTCTGACGGCCCGTCCGCCATCCCTATGATCACCCGTATGCGCAGCCGCCAGTACGGTCCCGACCTGACCCCGCCGTGGAAGAAGCAGGCCCCCGCCCCGGAGGTGCCCGCCGAGCGGGACCTGGTGGTCGAGGAGGCGGCGACCGGCTTCTGCGGGGCGGTGGTGCGGTGCGAGAAGACCGCCGAGGGGTTCACCGTCACCCTGGAGGACCGCTTCGGCAAGCACCGGGTGTTCCCGTTGGTCCCGCGCGGCTTCCTGCTGGAGGGCAAGGCCGTCACCCTGGTCCGCCCGGTCGGCCCGGCGGCGCCGCGAACGCCTCACCGCACCGCCTCCGGCTCGATCGCCGTCCCCGGCGCCCGCGCCCGGGTCGCCCGCGAGTCGCGGATCTACGTCGAGGGCCGGCACGACGCCGAACTGGTCGAGCGGGTCTGGGGTGACGACCTGCGCATCGAGGGCGTCGTCGTCGAGTACCTGCGGGGCATCGACGACCTGCCCGCGATCGTCGCCGACTTCGCCCCCGGCCCCGGCCGCCGCCTCGGCGTCCTGGTCGACCACCTGCTCCCCGGCACCAAGGAGCACCGCATCGCCGCCCGGGTCACCGGCGACCGCGTCCTCGTCGTCGGCCACCCCTACATCGACATCTGGCAGGCCGTGAAGCCCGCCGCCGTCGGCATCCCCGCCTGGCCCGCCGTCCCCCGCGGCGAGGACTGGAAGGAAGGCACCTGCCGCCGCCTCGGCTGGCCGACGGACACCCCGGCCGCCTGGAAGCACATCCTGTCCAAGGTCGACACCTACAAGGACCTGGAACCCGAACTCCTGGGCCGGGTCGAGGAGCTGATCGACTTCGTGACCCTGCCGGACTGAGGCCGGTCAGAGGTACTTCTGAAAGTCCGTGGTGTCCAAGCTGATGCCGAGCTGGTCGATGGGGACGGGCTCGCCGAACTTGCTGGTCCGCTCCGACATGTACCTCGGGAGTCCGGACCCGGAATCCTGACCCAGCTCGGTCAGCGGCACGCACGCTCCCTCCGACGGCTGACACCCACGTCAACGAATGTCAGTCCACCAGGTCACGCACGACCGCGTCCGCCAGGAGCCTGCCCTGGAGGGTGAGGACGGCGCGGCCTGCCGCGTAGGGCTCGGGGGCGAGGAGGCCGTCGGCGAGGTGCCGGGCGGCGGCCTCGCGGCCGGTGCCGGTCAGCAGATCGAGGGAGACGCCCTCGACCAGGCGCAGTTCCAGGAGGATGCGCTCGACGCGGCGGTCCTCCTCCGCCAGGACCTCGCGGCCCAGGCCCGGGGTGCGGCCCTCGGTGAGGGCCTGGGCGTAGGCGGCGGGGTGTTTGGCGTTCCACCAGCGGACGCCGCCGATGTGGCTGTGGGCGCCGGGGCCGGCGCCCCACCAGTCGGCGCCGGTCCAGTAGAGCTCGTTGTGGCGGCAGCGGCCCTCGGGGGTGGTGGCCCAGTTGGAGACCTCGTACCACCGGTACCCGGCGGCGCCCAGTGCCTCCTCGGCGATGAGGTAGCGGTCGGCGTGCACGTCGTCGTCGATCATCGGCAGTTCGCCGCGCTTGACCCGGGCGGCGAGCCGGGTGCCCTCCTCGACGATCAGGGAGTACGCGGAGACGTGGTCGGGCCCGGCGCCGATGGCGGCGTCCAGGGAGGCCCGCCAGTCGTCGTCGGACTCGCCCGGGGTGCCGTAGATCAGGTCGAGGTTGACGTGTTCGAACCCGGCCGCGCGGGCTTCGGCGACGCAGGCTTCGGGGCGGCCCGGGGTGTGGTGGCGGTCGAGCAGCCGGAGGACGTGCGGGCGGGCGCTCTGCATGCCGAAGGAGATCCGGTTGTAGCCGCCCTCGCGCAGCTCGGCCAGGTACGCCGGGTCGACGGATTCCGGGTTGGCTTCGGTGGTGACCTCGGCGCCGTCGGCGAGCCCGAACTCCTCGCGGACGGCGGCGAGCATCTTCACCAGGTCGCCGGCGGGCAGCAGGGTGGGGGTGCCGCCGCCGAGGAAGACGGTGCGCACCGGCAGGTCGGTGTCGCCCAGCACCTTCCGGGCGAGCCGGATCTCGGCGACCACGTTGTCGGCGTACGTCTCCTGGGAGGCGACGGCCCCGGAGGAGCGCAGCTCGGTGGCGGTGTAGGTGTTGAAGTCGCAGTAGCCGCAGCGGCTGGCGCAGTACGGCACGTGCAGGTAGAAACCGAACGGGCGGCTGCCGAGCCCGTCGAGGGCGTGGGCGGGCAGGGAACCGTCGGACGGCACCGGCTCGCCGTCGGGGAGTGCGGAGGGCATGCCCCCATTGTCCCGTACGGTCCGCGAAGCCTGCGCGGACCGTACGGGACGGGGTGGGACGGGGTGCGGACGGGCCGGGTCAGGCCTCGTTGGCGCCCGTGTACATCGCGGCGACCGCGTCCGCGTAGGTCTTCTCGACCACGGGGCGCTTGATCTTCAGGCTCGGGGTGAGCTCGCCGTGCTCCACGTCGAGGTCGCGCGGCAGCAGGTGGAACTTCTTGATCGTCTGCCAGCGCTGCAGCCCCGTGTTGAGCCGCTTCACGAAGCCCTCGATCAGCTCGTGGACGGCCGGCTCGACGGCCAGCTCGGCGTAGGACTTGCCGGCGAGGCCGTGCTCGGCGGCCCACGGCATGAGGACGGCCTCGTCCAGGCCGATCAGCGCGGTGCAGAAGTTACGGCCGTTGCCGATCACCAGGATGTTGCTGACGAACGGGCAGACCGCCTTGAACTTGCCCTCGACCTCGCTGGGCGCCACGTACTTGCCGCCGGAGGTCTTGAACAGGTCCTTCTTGCGGTCGGTGATCCGCAGGAAGCCGTCGGGGCTGAGTTCGCCGATGTCCTCGGTGTGGAACCAGCCGTCCGCTTCCAGCACCTCGGCGGTCTTCTCCGGCAGGTTGTGGTAGCCGCGCATGATGCCCGGGCCGCGCAGCAGGATCTCGCCGTCCTCGGCGATCCGCACCTCGGTGCCGGGCAGCGGGCGGCCCACGGTGCCGATCCGCACGTCCTCCTCGCGGTTGACGCAGGAGCCGGCGCTGGTCTCGCTGAGGCCGTAGCCCTCCAGGATCGGCACGCCGGCACCGAGGAAGAAGTAGCCGATCTCCGGAGCGAGTGCGGCGCTGCCGGAGACCGCGCCGCGCAGCCGCCCGCCGAACGCGGCCCGGATCTTGGCGTACACCAGCTTGTCAGCCAGCGCGTGCTGCACCCGCAGGGCCAGCGGGGCGGTGCCGGTGCCGGTGGCGACGCGGCTCTCCTGGACGGCCCGGGCGTGCTCGCGGGCGACCTTCGCCGCCCACAGGAAGATCTTGTACTTGGCGCCGCCCTCGGCCCGGGCCTTGCCCGCGATGCCGTTGTAGACCTTCTCGAAGATGCGCGGCGCGGACGCCATGATGGTCGGCCGGATCACCGGCAGGTTGTGGATGATCCGGTCCACCCGGCCGTCCACCGCCATCACGTGGCCGGTGGCGATCTGCCCGGAGATCAGCGTCTTGCCGAACACGTGGGACAGCGGCAGCCACATGAACTGCACGTCGTCGGAGCGCAGCAGCCCACTGGCCTCCTGCGCCCGGCCCTCGTACGCCCAGCAGTCGTGCACCAGGCGCACGCCCTTGGGGCGGCCGGTGGTGCCCGAGGTGTAGATCAGGGTGGCCAGCTGCTCCTTGTCGAGCCCGTCGACGGCCTTCTCCACCGCGTCCGGGTGCTGCTCCAGGTACTCGGCGCCGCGCTGCTCCAGCTCGGCGAGGGTGAGCACCTCGAGGCCGGCCGCCTCGGGAGCCTCGTCGGGGGCGTCGAACAGAATGACGGTGCGCAGCTCGGGCAGCTGCTCGAGCTGCGCAGCGGCCTTGGCCAGCTGGGCGGCGTTCTCCGCGAACAGCGCCCGGGAGCCCGAGTTGGAGAGGATGAAGACGGTCTCGTCCGCGTTGGTGCTCGGGTAGACGGTCGTGATCGCCGCGCCCGCGCACATGGCGCCGAGGTCGGTGATGATCCACTCGATCCGGGTGGAGGACGCCAGGGCGACCCGGTCCTCCGGCTGGATGCCGAGCGCCATCAGGCCGGCCGCCACCGCCTTGACCCGGGTCGCGGTCTGCGCCCAGGTCAGCGAGCGCCACTGCTCCGCGCCGGGCGCGCCGTCCGCGGCGTGCTCGTCGACCGGGGCGGGGTAGCGGTAGGCCTCACCGTTCGGAGTCGCGGCGACCCGCTCCAGGAACAAATGGGCGACGGAGGCGGGACGCCCGGCGACGAGGTCGGGCCGGCCGGAGTCGATCAGGGACTGCGCGGAACTCAACGAGGACCTCCGGGGGCGGGTGGCCGTCTGAGGGATTGTCGCGGCGGCCGTGGGGGCGGTCGCCGGGCCCCCGGTTCACCTGAACGGTACCGGTCAGTAACAAGGGGGCAATCAGCAGCCTAGGGGGAAACCGGTCATTCCGTAAGGGGGCGGAGCCGGTCGGCACACCCCCCGCACCGCCGGTGACCACGCCACACCGACGGACGCACCCGGCAAGGTGACCAACGAGCGAACTGCCGGACCGTTCGGTAAAAGCCCGGCAAACCCCCGGTTCCCACACGCCGAATGGCCTGTACGACCGCACAGAAGAACGAGAATTGGGGTGCGAACCCGACCGGCGACGACAAGAGTGTGCTAGTGCTGATCAGACTGCTGAGGGCGTACCTGCGCCCCTACTCCCGACCGATCACCCTGCTGGTAGCCCTCCAGCTGGTGTCCACCCTCGCGGCGCTCTACCTGCCGACGCTCAACGCCGACATCATCGACGACGGCGTGGTCAAGGGCGACACCGGGTACATCCTGCGCCTCGGCGGGGTCATGATCGGCGTCACCCTCGTCCAGGCGATCTGCTCGATCGGCGCCGTCCTCATCGGCGCCCGCGTCGCCATGGCCTTCGGCCGCGACGTCCGCGCCGCCGTCTTCGACCGGGTGCAGAGCTTCTCCGCCCGCGAGGTCGGCCAGTTCGGCGCGCCCTCCCTGATCACCCGCACCACCAACGACGTCCAGCAGATCCAGATGCTCGCCCTGATGAGCTTCACGCTCATGGTCGCCGCACCCATCATGTGCGTCGGCGGCATCATCATGGCGCTCAACCAGGACGTCCCGTTGTCCGGCCTGCTGCTCGCCGTCATCCCCGCCCTCGCCGTCGTCGTCGTCCTGCTGGTCCGCGCACTGCGCCCGCAGTTCCGCAGCATGCAGGAGCGGATCGACACCGTGAACCGGGTCCTGCGCGAACAGATCACCGGCATCCGGGTCATCCGCGCCTTCGTCAAGGACACCCAGGAGCAGGCCCGCTTCGCCGACGCCAACGAGGACCTCACCGACGTCGCCCGCCGCGTCGGCCGGCTGATGGCCGTCATGTTCCCCGCCGTCATGCTCGTCGTGAACGTCTCCAGCGTCGCCGTGCTCTGGTTCGGCGCCCACCGCATCGACAGCCACTCCATGCAGATCGGCGCGCTCACCGCCTTCCTCTCCTACCTGCTGCAGATCCTGATGAGCGTCATGATGGCCACCTTCATGTTCATGATGGTGCCCCGCGCCGAGGTCTGCGCCGAACGCGTCCAGGACGTCCTCAGCACCGACTCCAGCGTCGTCCCGCCCGCCGCGCCCGTCACCGAGGTCCTCCGCCGCGGCAACCTCGAACTGCGCGACGTCGACTTCCGCTACCCCGGCGCCGAGGCCTCCGTACTGCGCGGCATCAACCTCACCGCCCGCCCCGGCGAGACCACCGCCATCATCGGCTCCACCGGCAGCGGCAAGTCCACCCTGCTCGGCCTCGTCCCCCGGCTCTTCGACGCCACCTCCGGCCGGGTCCTGCTCGACGGCGTCGACGTCCGCGAACTCGCCGCCGACACGATCGCCGACAACATCGGCATCGTCCCCCAGAAGCCCTACCTGTTCAGCGGCACCGTCGCCAGCAACCTCCGCTACGGCCGGCCCGACGCCACCGACGAGGAACTCTGGCACGCCCTGAAGATCGCCCAGGCCAAGGAGTTCGTCGAAAAGCTCCCCGAAGGCCTCGACGCCCCCATCGCCCAGGGCGGCAGCAACGTCTCCGGCGGCCAACGCCAACGCCTCGCCATCGCCCGCGCCCTGGTCCGCAAACCCTCCGTCTACCTCTTCGACGACTCCTTCTCCGCGCTCGACTACGCCACCGACGCCAGACTGCGCAAGGCCCTCGCCGACGAGACCTCCGACGCCACCGTCCTGATCGTCGCCCAGCGCGTGTCCACCATCCGCGACGCCGACCGGATCATCGTCCTCGACGAGGGCGCCGTCGTCGGCACCGGCACCCACCACGAACTGATGGCCGACAACCCGACGTACCGGGAGATCGTGCTCTCCCAGCTCACCGAGCAGGAGGCGGCGTGACCACCCCCGGAAACCCCACGGCGGAGCAGGACACCGGAAAGGCCGACCCGACGACGGCCGGCCCGACGACGGCCGACTTGACGACGGCCGACTTGACGAAAGCCGACCTGACGAAAGCCGAGAGCGCGCAGGCCGACCTGACGAAGACCGACGCCGAACTGCCCAGCGACTCCCAGGCCGCCGCCGCCCGCCGCGGCCCCGCCGGACCCGGCCGCTTCATGGGCGGCCAGGGCTCCGAGAAGTCCATGGACTTCAAGGGCTCCGGCAAACGCGTCCTCGGCCTGCTGCGCCCCGAACGCAACATCCTCATCGGCGTCCTGCTCCTCGGCGTCCTCGGCATCGGGTGCGCCGTCATCGGCCCCAAGATCCTCGGCAACGCCACCGACCTGATCTTCGCCGGCGTCGTCGGCGCCCGCTTCGCACCCGGCAGCTCCAAGGCCCAGGTCATCGACGGCCTGCGCGCCCACGGCGACAAGGGCGTCGCCGACCTGCTCTCCGCCGTCGACTTCACCCCCGGCCAGGGCATGGACTTCGACGCCATCGGCTCCGTCCTGCTCTGGGTGCTCGGCATCTACGTCGCCTCCGCCGTCCTCGGCATCTTCCAGGGCCGACTGGCCACCAAGGCCATCCAGCTCGCCAGCTACCGGCTGCGCCAGGACGTCGAGTCCAAGCTGTCCCGACTGCCGCTCAGCTACTTCGACAAGCAGCCGCGCGGCGAAGTGCTCAGCCGGGTCACCAACGACATCGACAACATCGGCCAGTCCATGCAGCAGACCATGGGACAGGTCGTCAACTCGCTGCTCACCGTGGTCGGCGTGCTGGCCATGATGTTCTGGATCTCCCCGCTGCTCGCCCTGATCGCCCTGGTCTCGGTGCCGGTCTCGGTGGTCGTCGCCACCAAGGTCGGCAAGCGGGCGCAGCCGCAGTTCGTCCAGCAGTGGAAGTCCACCGGCCAGCTCAACGCCCACATCGAGGAGATGTACACCGGCCACACCCTGGTCAAGGTCTTCGGCCGCCAGCGCGAGTCCGCGGAGACCTTCCGCAAGCACAACGAAGCACTCTACGAGGCCAGTTACAAGGCCCAGTTCATCTCCGGGATCATCCAGCCCGCGATGATGCTGATCGGCAACCTGCAGTACGTGCTGGTCGCCGTCGTCGGCGGCCTGCGGGTGGCCAGCGGCGCGCTGTCCATCGGCGACGTGCAGGCGTTCATCCAGTACTCCCGGCAGTTCAGCCAGCCGCTCACCCAGGTCGCCAGCATGGCCAACCTGGTGCAGTCCGGTGTCGCCTCCGCCGAGCGCGTCTTCGAACTGCTCGACGCCCCCGAGCAGAGCGCCGAACCCGCCATGCCCGAGAAGCCGGACGCCCTGCACGGCCGGGTCGCCTTCCAGGACGTCTCCTTCCGCTACGAACCCGACAAGCCGCTCATCGAGGACCTCTCGCTCAAGGTCGAACCCGGCCACACGGTCGCCATCGTCGGCCCCACCGGCGCCGGCAAGACCACCCTCGTCAACCTGCTGATGCGCTTCTACGAGGTCAGCTCCGGACGGATCACCCTCGACGGGGTCGACATCTCCGCGATGTCCCGCGAGGACCTGCGCTCCGGCATCGGCATGGTCCTCCAGGACACCTGGCTGTTCGGCGGCACCATCGCCGACAACATCGCCTACGGCGCCCGGGGCGCCACCCACGAACAGGTCGTCGAGGCCGCCAAGGCCGCCCACGTCGACCGCTTCGTCCGCACCCTGCCGGACGGCTACGACACCGTCATCGACGACGAGGGCACCAACGTCAGCACCGGCGAGAAGCAGCTGATCACCATCGCCCGGGCCTTCCTCGCCCAGCCGTCCATCCTGGTCCTCGACGAGGCCACCAGCTCCGTCGACACCCGCACCGAGGTGCTCATCCAGCGGGCCATGGCCCGGCTGCGCACCGGCCGCACCAGCTTCGTCATCGCCCACCGGCTCTCCACCATCCGGGACGCCGACGTGATCCTGGTGATGGAGAACGGCTCGATCGTGGAACAGGGCTCGCATGACGAACTGATCGCCGCCGACGGCGCCTACGCCCGGCTCTACCAGGCGCAGTTCGCGGAGGCCGTGGCCGAGGTCGACTGACGCAACGCCACATGACGGGCCGGGGCGGGACCTTCCGCCCCGGCCCTTCGCGTGCATGCCCTTCGCGTGCGTGCCCTCGTGTGCATGCTCGTCGC
Source organism: Kitasatospora sp. NPDC051164 (assembly GCF_044455625.1). Lineage (NCBI taxonomy): Bacteria > Bacillati > Actinomycetota > Actinomycetes > Kitasatosporales > Streptomycetaceae > Kitasatospora > Kitasatospora sp. NPDC051164. The sequence continues at coordinate 443,518 of NZ_JBITFB010000004.1, forward strand.
GGGTGACCACCTTTGCGTCCCGCTCTTCGCCGTCCCCGCCCGTCGCGCACCCGGTCGTCGCCATGGGTGGCGCCGGGCGCTACCTTGGGCGCGTGATCGACGACCAGCTCCCGGCCGCCCCGGACGCCTTCGAGGCGAACCGCCGCTACCTCGGCTCCGTCGCCTACCGGCTGCTCGGCTCCTTCACCGACGCCGAGGATGTCCTGCAGGACGCCTGGCTGCGCTGGCAGGCCGCCGACCGCGCCACCGTCGCCGATCCGCGCGCCTTCCTGACCACCGTCGTCACCCGGCTCTGCTACGACCAGCTGGGCTCCGCCCGGGCCCGCCGCGAGGCCTACTACGGCGAGTGGCTGCCCGAGCCGGCCGTCTCCTACGCCGACGGCCCCGACTCCCCCGACGAACTCGCCGAGCGCGGCGAGTCCGTCTCGCTCGCCCTGCTCGCCGTCCTGGAACAGCTCACCCCGGCCGAACGGGCCGCCTTCGTCCTGCACGACGTCTTCGCGGTCGGCTTCGAGGAAATCGGCGCCTCCCTGGACCGCTCCCCCGACGCCGCCCGCCAACTCGCCTCCCGGGGCCGCCGCCGGGTCAAGGACAGCGCCCGGCGCCCCGGCGGCGCCGCCCCGGCCGAGCACCGCCAGGCCGTCGAGGCCTTCGTCGCCGCCACCACCCGCGGGGACATCCTCGCCCTGATGGAGGTCCTCGACCCGGACGTGGTCTGGCACGCCGACGGCGGCGGCATCGTCCGCGCCGCCGCCCGCCCCGTCCGCGGCGCCGACCGGGTGTCCCGCCTGGTGACCGGCCTGATCGCCAAGTGGTTCACCCCCGACATCGGGACCGCCCACGCGATGGTCAACGGCGAACCCGGGCTGGTCTGGTACGACCGGGCCACCGGCGCCGTCGGCGGCGTACTCGCCTTCACCGTCGCCGACGGGCGGATCACCGAGGCGCACGTCGTCGTCAACCCCGAGAAGCTCAGCCGGATCAGCCCGGTCACCGCCCCCTGACCGACCCCACGACACCCCCGCCCCGCGCCCCACCCCGGGCGCCGCCCCAGACCCCGCGGCGATGTGATGCGGGTCACGGTCACATCCCGACCGGCCGCGTCGTCCCCTTCCCGAGCAGCGCTCCACGAGGGCGCACCGAATGGAGGCGGACGAGATGAGCAGCAGCACCACCACCCCCGGGAAGCGGATCGTCGTCCTGGGCGCCGGATACGCCGGACTCACCGCGGCCAAGGGCGCCGGACGGCACCACACCGTCACCCTGGTCGCCCCCGAGGAGCGACTCCTGCACCGCATCCGCCAGCACGAAGCGGCGGCCGGCCGCGGCCGCGACTGGCCGGCCATCACCGACCTGGCCCGCGGCCGCACGATCCGGCACCACCGGGCCCGCGCCGTCGAACTCGACCTCACCGGACACAAGGTCCTGCTGGACGACGGCACCACCCTCGCCTACGACACCCTGGTCTACGCCCTCGGCAGCCGCACCGCCTGGCACGGCGTCCCCGGCGCCGTCGAAAACGCCCACCCCGTCGAGCGCGCCGCCGAGGTCCGGCGCCTGATCCGCGAGGCCGCCCGGCCCGGCACCCTTGCCGTGGTCGGCGGCGGCGCCACCGGCATCGAACTGGCCACCGAACTCGCCGAAGCCCACCCCGGCTGGCGGGTGCGGATCATCGCGGCCGGCCGGGTCGGCGGCATCTACTCGCCCAAGGGCCGCGCCCACGTCCGGCGCGTGCTCGACCGGCTCGGCGTCGCCGTCCACGAGGACGCCGCCGTCACCGAGGTCACCCCGGACGGGCTGCGCACCACCGCCGGCCCGATCGACGCCGACCTCACCCTCTGGGCCGCCTCGCTGGAGCCGCACCCGCTGGCCGCCGAGGCCGGGCTGGCCGTGGACGAGCGCGGCCGGGCCCTGGTGGACGACCACCTGCGGTCCGTCTCGCACCCCGACGTCCACGTGGTCGGCGACGCCGCCGCCGTCACCGTCCCCGGCGTCGGCACCCTGCGGATGGGCTGCGCCACCGCCCTGCCGCAGGGCCAGTACGTCGGCAAGCTGCTCGGCGGGCACACGGAGAAGCCGTTCTCGTTCCGGTACCTCGTGCAGTGCGTGAGCCTCGGCCGGCGGGACGGGCTGCTCCAGCTGGTCCACGCGGACGACTCGATGAAGCCCACCGTGTTCACCGGCACCGCGGGGCGGCTGGCCAAGGCCGGGATCGTCTCCGCCGTCTTCAGCGCGCTGAAGTAGCCGCCCGGGTCGCCGCCGAGGCGGCCTTGACGGCCTCGACGGCCTCGACGGCCTCGACGGCCTCCGGGAACGCAAAAGGGCCCGGGCGGGATGCCCGGGCCCTTCGGCTCGCCTCGGTTACTTCTTGTCCTTCGGCGCCTCGGCGTCGGTGGACAGCGCGGCGATGAAGGCCTCCTGCGGGACCTCCACGCGGCCGACCATCTTCATCCGCTTCTTGCCTTCCTTCTGCTTCTCCAGCAGCTTGCGCTTACGCGAGATGTCACCGCCGTAGCACTTGGCGAGGACGTCCTTGCGGATCGCGCGGACCGTCTCACGGGCGATCACCCGGGAGCCGATCGCGGCCTGGATCGGGACCTCGAACTGCTGGCGGGGGATCAGCTTCTGCAGCTTGCCCGCCATCATCACGCCGTAGCCGTAGGCCTTGTCCTTGTGGACGATCGCGGAGAAGGCGTCCACCGCGTCGCCGTGCAGCAGGATGTCGACCTTCACCAGCTGGGCGCTCTGCTCGCCGATCGGCTCGTAGTCGAAGGAGCCGTAGCCGCGGGTCTTGGACTTCAGCTGGTCGAAGAAGTCGAAGACGATCTCGGCGAGCGGCAGGGTGTAGCGCAGCTCGACGCGGTCCTCGGAGAGGTAGTCCATGCCCTGGAGGTTGCCGCGGCGGGCCTGGCAGAGCTCCATGATCGCGCCGACGAACTCGTTCGGCGCCAGGATGGTGCCGCGCACGATCGGCTCGTAGACCTCGGCGAGCTTGCCGGTCGGGAACTCGCTCGGGTTGGTGACGGTGTGCTCGGTGCCGTCCTCCATGATCACCCGGTAGATCACGTTGGGGGCGGTGGAGATCAGGTCGAGGTTGAACTCGCGCTCCAGGCGCTCCCGGATGATCTCCAGGTGCAGCAGGCCGAGGAAGCCGCAGCGGTAGCCGAAGCCGAGCGCGACCGAGGTCTCCGGCTCGTAGACCAGCGCGGCATCGTTGAGCCGCAGCTTGTCCAGGGCGTCGCGCAGCAGCGGGTAGTCCGAGCCGTCCAGCGGGTAGAGGCCGGAGAACACCATCGGGCGCGGGTCCTTGTAGCCGCCCAGCGCCTCGGTCGCACCCTTGTGCATCGAGGTGATGGTGTCACCGACCTTGGACTGCCGGACGTCCTTCACACCGGTGATGATGTAGCCCACCTCGCCGACGCCGAGGCCGTCGGCGACCTTCGGCTCGGGCGAGATGACGCCGATCTCCAGCAGTTCGTGCGTCGCGCCGGTGGACATCATCGCGATCCGCTCACGCTTGGTGAGCTGGCCGTCGACCACCCGGACGTAGGTGACCACGCCGCGGTAGGAGTCGTAGACCGAGTCGAAGATCATCGCGCGGGCCGGGGCGTCCTTGACGCCGACCGGGGCCGGGATGGTGTCGACGATGTGGTCCAGCAGGCCTTCGACGCCGAGACCGGTCTTGGCGCTGACCTGCAGCACGTCCGAGGGGTCGCAGCCGATGATGTGCGCGATCTCCGCCGCGTACTTCTCCGGCTGGGCGGCCGGCAGGTCGATCTTGTTGAGCACCGGGACGATCGTGAGGTCGTTCTCCAGCGCCAGGTACAGGTTGGCGAGGGTCTGCGCCTCGATGCCCTGGGCCGCGTCGACCACCAGGATCGTGCCCTCGCACGCGGCGAGGGAACGGGACACCTCGTACGTGAAGTCCACGTGGCCGGGGGTGTCGATCATGTTGAGGATGTGCGTCGCCCCGGCGTTCGGCCCGGTCGTCGGCGCCCACGGGAGGCGGACCGCCTGCGACTTGATGGTGATGCCGCGCTCACGCTCGATGTCCATGCGGTCGAGGTACTGGGCGCGCATCTGCCGGGGGTCGACGACACCGGTGATCTGCAGCATCCGGTCTGCGAGCGTCGACTTGCCGTGGTCGATGTGGGCGATGATGCAGAAGTTGCGGATCAGCGCCGGGTCGGTACGGCTGGGCTCTGGCACATTGCTGGGGGTCGCGGGCACCTTGGTCCGATTCTCCGTTGGTCCGGGGCCGGGGGTGTCCGGGTCATCGCTGACCGGTTTCCCGGGGACCGGACAGTCTCGTCCGATCGAAATAGTTCCTCCCATCCTCCCACGAGCGCGGGCCGTGCTGCCGTTCGGGCACCGCCCGACCCTTCCGCCACCCGTCCCCGGGCGGCAGGATGGCCTCCCGTGATCCTCGAAAGCGCCCTGCTCGACGTCCTGCCCGGCCGGGAGGAAGAATTCCTCGCCGCCTTCGCCGAGGCCCGCCCGCTGATCGCCGTCCAGCGCGGCTTCCGCTCCCTGCAACTACGCCGCTGCCTCGACGAGGGCCGCGGCTCGCGCTTCCTCCTCCAGGTCGAGTGGGAGACCCTCGCCGACCACACCGAGGGCTTCCGCACCTCCCCCGAGTACCAGCGCTGGCGCGCCCTGCTGCACCACTTCTACCGCCCGTTCCCGGAAGTCGAGCACTACGGCGAGCCCCTGCTCGACGCCTAGCTGTACTGACCACAGAGGTTGGTGACGGGGTTCACAGGCGGGTGATCTTGAAATGAGTGAGGGCCTTCTGGCTCGGTGTGGATTGCGACATCTGCA
>NZ_JBITFB010000005.1:0-71191 GCF_044455625.1 Kitasatospora sp. NPDC051164
AACTTCCCGGGCAACTTCGGTTCGTCGTACACGACGGTCATGAGCGACACGGTGAAGAACCTGTTCGAGGCGCCGCAGGTCTACAAGGTCCAGGGTCAGAACCAGTACCTCATGATCGTCGAGGCCCGGGGTGCCAACGAGCAGCGCTACTTCCGCTCGTTCACGGCCTCCAGCCTCAGCGGCGCGTGGACCCCGCAGGCCGCCAGCGAGAGCAACCCCTTCGCCGGCAAGGCCAACAGCGGCGCCACCTGGACCAACGACATCAGCCACGGTGACCTGGTCCGCAACAACCCCGACCAGACCATGACCATCGACCCCTGCAACCTGCAGTTCCTCTACCAGGGCAAGTCCCCCACCGCGACCGGCCCCTACGACCAACTGCCGTGGCGCCCGGGTCTCCTCACCCTGCGGCGCTGACCCGCCGCCAAGTCACGGTCACGCCACCGCGAGCCGTGAGAGCCGACCGCTGGTCGGAGCGTACGGTTCCTGAGCCTCGCCACTTCGCCATCGGAAGTGGCGAGGCCCCGCGCGTCCTCCGCCCGCACCGACCGGCAGCGCCGAGGCACGTCCGGTCGGCGACGGCTACGCGGCCGGCACGTTCGTCCTGCTGAACGCGGTCGGTTCGCCGCTGGACGAGCGGTCGTTCGCGGCGATCGTCCGCGCGGGCCGCCGGTACGGCGTGCCGGTCGAGGAGGTCGAGCCCTCCGAGGTGCCGGCTGTGCAGTCGCTGGACAACGAGCGGCCGCTGCGCGCTCTCCACCTGCCCGACGAGGCGTTTCTGGACGGCCGCGGTTGGCTTGAGTCCCTGGACGCCGCGCTCGACTCGCTGCCGAACGTGACCCGCGTCCCCGACGCCCCGCTGCTCGCCCCTTGGCGACCCGACCGGGCTCCGATCAGCGACTGGACCGTCCAGGAGGCGATCTCCGAGGCAGCCTCCCAGCACCAGGCCCTGGCCTCGGAAGCCCGCATGCGCCCACCGCTCACCGGTGCCTGGCCCCAGGCCCTCGCCGATGCCTACCGCCGGCTCCCCGACGACTTCGTACTCCCGCCCGAACTCGCGCCGCTTGCCTACGAACACGCGCCGGCCCTGACCAAGACGATCATCGGCTACCTGCAACGGCGCGACCTCAGCAGGTAGCCGTACCTCGTTCAGTGGCACGGCCTTGCCGGCCTGCTGGGTGGTGGGCCGCTCGGCCACGCAGAGGATGTTGCCCTCGTTGGTTCGACCCCCGACGCCGGTGCCCGGCCCGCTCGCGGTGAGCGGGCCGGGCACCGGCGGGTCGACCGGACGTCGACCGGCATCAGCCGGTCGCCGGCCGGCCGTCAGCCGATCAGTCGTCCGTCTCGTCGTAGCGGCCGTGGCCGAGGTGACGCAGGTCGAAAGACCAGATGCCGCGGCCGAAGGTGGCGGCATAGAGCTTGCCGTCCGGGCCGATCTTGAGCTGCTGCACCGCGGTGGTGGGCAGGTTGCGGCCAAGGACCCGCCAGTCGGTGGTGCCCGGCGCGCGGTAGAAGGCGGCGAGGTCGGAGCCGAGGGCCACACCGCCGTTCGGCAGGATCTTCACCGAGGTGGCCGGGACGTCGGGCAGGTTGGCCGAGATGTCGGTCCAGGTGGTGCCGCCGTCGTGGGTCTCGAAGAGGTGGCCGACGCCCGCGCCGGGGCCCTCGGTCCAGGTGCGCGAGAAGCCGTTGAAGGCGACGAGGACGTGCTGGGCGTCCTTCTCGTCCACGGCGAAGGAGGAGATGTAGCGGTTCGGCAGGGTTGCGTCGACCGGCAGGTCGAGCTGGTGCCAGCCGGTGCCGTCGGTCTTGCCCACCGCGATGCCGCGGCTGAAGCCGACGTTGTTGCACGGGCCGCACCAGCCCGCGTACACCGTGCCGTCGACCGTCGCGACCGCGGTGGCGACGTGGCCGGTACCGAGGTCGTAGGCCGAGGTCCACTCGTTGCCGCTGCGGATCGCGTAGCCCTTGTGCTGTACCCAGACGTGCCGGCCGCCGGCGATCCAGGTGTTGCCGTCCTTCGGGTCGCTGGTGATCGGCGCGATGAAGCGTGCGGCGCTGGTGTTCTTGTCCGGCGGGGCGACCTCGTAGGAGGTGGCCTTGCTCGGGTCCTTCGTCCAGCTGCCGTCGTTGACGGCGCAGTTCTGGGTGACCCACATGTCGAGGTAGACGTACTCCTCGGCGATGTTGCAGCCGTTGGCCGGGTCGACGAGGGTGTCGGCGCCGTCACCGCCGAAGTTGGAGCCCATCACCTTGTCGTGGGCGCGCAGGATCGACTGACCGTTGTCCTGGAGGCCGCCGCTGACGATCACACCCCGGCCCGAGCGGTCCGCCGGGTCCTTGCCGACGCCGACCGAGTAGTACTGCAGGGTGTCGATGGTGCCGTCGTTGAGCGGCGTCCAGTCCTTGGCGTGGCCGTACGCGTCCAACTGCCCGTTGGCCGGGCGGCGGTAGATACCGCCGTCGTTGCCGACGTAGACGTTGACCTTGCCCTGGTAGCTGCCGAAGGCGACGGCGTGCTGGTCGGAGTGGGTGGTCGGCGAGCAGTCGCCGGTCTGCTTGGCCGGGTCGATGCTCCAGCACGGGAAGCCGTTGTTCCAGTACGGCCCGACGGTGGCCCACTTGGCGCCGCCGTCGGTGGTCTCGAAGACCTCCTCGAGACCCGCGTAGACGTGGTCCGGGTTGGCCGGGTCGACCTGGAGGAACTGGTTGTACCAGGCCTGGATGCCCGGCTGGTAGCCGTCGTCCTGCAGCGCGGAGCCGGAGCCCTTCAGCTTGTCCTTGTCCGCGACCAGCGTCCACGGACCGGACGGGGAGCCGGACTTGGAGACGTAGATGCCCTTGAGGCCGGTGTCCGGGTCGCTGGCCATGACCGCCGGGGACTGGTCGATCGCGTAGTAGCGCGAGCCGTCCGCCGAGCGCGCGAAGGTCACGTTGCCGACGTTCGCCGCGTCCGTCGGCAGGTCGCCGAGCGAGCCGACGCGCTGCCAGGTGCCGTCCGCGGCCTTGCTGTAGAAGCCGTTGTAGGTGTCGCCGCCGCGCCAGCCCACCGCGAGGACCACCTTGTTCGGGTCCTTGGGGTCGATCGCGATGTCGTTGGCGATGTTCTTGTACGGCGCGGCCGGGTCCCCGGCCTTCGAACCACCCGGCAGGTACTCCGGGTTGGGCGCGAACTCGAGCGCCCACGGGCCCGACAGCGTGGTGGTCGAGTGGCTCCAGACACCCCGACTGGTGGCCGCCCACACCTTGCCGCCGGCGAAGCGCAGCGCGTGGATGATGGTCGACTCCAGCTCGGCGCCGCCGACCCGGTTGCCCGGCTGGAACTCACCGTGCTTGGGGTCGGCGAGCACGTACACGCCGGTGCCGACGTACGAGGTCGCGCCGGTGTTGGACTCGCCGGTGGCGTACCAGAGCCGGCCGCCGTCGTCGAGGTTCAGCGTGCCGGTGGACAGCGTGGGCAGCTTGTCGGCGATCGGCTCCCAGTTGCCGCCGCCGGTGCGGGAGCGGAACACGCCGCCGTTGGCACCGCCCGCGTAGACGTAGCCGTCCTTGTCGGCCGCGAGGCCGGTGGTCCGGCCCGTCACCAGGCCGGATCCGCCGCTGGAGTTGGAGTTGACGTCGCGGTAGCGCGGGTCGTCGGAGTTGTACGGCTTGTCCGTGACGTGGTCCCAGCTGCCGCCGGTGTGCGGCATGGACTGCAGTTGGGCCCAGGCCGCGCCGTAGGCCCCCGGCGCGACCACGCCGGGGGCGGTGCGGGCCTCGGTGTACTGCGCGGTGCCCTCGGCGGAGTTCTCCGCCTCGTCACCGCCGTCCCCGGCCTCGGTCTCGGCCCGCGGGCTGAGGCTCGGGGCCGCGGTCGTGGCGCCGGTGGCGCTCCGCACCTTCTGGGCGTGCGCCTTCCCGATGTCCGCCTGGTGCCGGACCTGCCACGGTTGCGGCTCCCGGGGTGCGGGCGGCGCGGCGAGCGCCTGGGTGGTGGTCAGTCCGAGCGCGGTGAGCGTGACGGCGCTCAGCAGCAGCCGTCGTCGTTGCCTGGTGGGCACGGTTGTGGTCCTCCCCTGCGGCCGGTCGCGCGGTCGCGCGACTCGGCGGAAACAGGGGGACAGCCTGCTGGTCCGATCCGGCCAGGGGAAGGGCCGTACGGTAAGAAGGCGGTAAGTTCCTTACCGATTAGAACAGTTGGCATTCACCGAATACGGAGGGCACACCGGACGGACCTCCCGGGCGGCGGGCCCCCGGGCGGCAGGACGCCCCACCGCGAGCGCGTCGGCTGATATCGTCCGATCACCGCCCGCCCCGTCACCGCCCAGCCTGTCACCGCCCGCGCACTCGCCGCCGGGCCGCGCGCACCGAGGTGACCGGGTCGAAGGAGCCGGGGCGGTCCCGGGTCAGCGGGTAGCAGGCGAATCCGATCAGTGCCGCACTGAGGTGGCCGACGCTGGTGTAGTCCCGGCTCTGCTGGACGCCCAGGCCGTAGACGACCAGCACCCCGGCCGCGTACAGGTACCGCCAGGGCCGCACGATCAGGTAGGTGAGCACCGCGACCACGCCGGCGAGCGCGTAGCTCACGCCGTAGTCGAGGGTGTAGACGGCTTTCGGCGAGGCGAGCCCGCGGTGGATCGCCCAGCCGAGCACGCCCTCGCTGAGGTAGGTCGCGCCGACGTGCGCGAGCATCGCCACCGAGATCCAGCGCAGCGTGCCGAGCCACCGCTCGGCGGGCACGTGGAAGAGGTTGTAGAGCAGGAAGTAGGACAGCCACCCGCCGCCCGCGATCCACAGGGCGCTGGTCACCAGGACGCGGACCGGCGAGGTCTGCAGGTGGTGCAGGTTGGTCGAGCGCCGCTCCAGGATGCGGTCGGCGGTCAACGGATCGACGTGCCGGATCACCTGCGTGGTGACGAGCAGGATCGCCAGCCAGACGTAGGTGCCCGGGGCGCGCCGGACGTAGGCCCACACCGCGCGGGCGGCTCGCGCCCACCAGGGCCGCCGGTGCGCCTCGGAGTTCCTGGCGGTGCTGCCGGCCATCGACTGCCTCCTCGACACTCCTCCCCTCGACACTCCCCCCTCGACACTCCCTTGCCCCCCCTCACCGCTTCCCGTCGCCGCTCCCCCTCACCACTTCCCCCACCCTCGCCCCGCCCCGCCGCCACCCGCCGCCGTGGCGGCCCGTACGGGTGATCCGGCCCCTGCCTCCCGGCGGCGGCGCCACCCGTCAACCGCCCGAGGGCGGCATCCGGCGGCCACGCTCCACTGACGTACGCTGGCGCTCTGACCCTCCCGGCCACGACCTCCTCGGCCACGCACCGGGCGTGCCGGTACCGGGAACAGCAGACAAGGGCGCCAGGCACGATGAGCGATCGCCTCGCAACGAGGGCACCGACCGACACCGAGGCCTCCCGGCAGCCCGCGCTGAGAGCGGCCGCCCGGCTGCGGCTCACCACGGCGTACGTCCTGCTGCTGACCGTCACCGCTTCCTGGCTCGCCGCCCAGGGCCACGCCGAGCGGGCCAGGTTCGTCCGGCACAACAGCAGCAACGTGCACCACATGGAAGTCGGTAAATGGTGGACGATGTTCACCAGCGGCCTGGTGGTGGACGGCGTACCGGCCTGGGCGGGCATCGCCGCGGTCGCCGTGGTGCTGGGCCTGGCCGAGTGGCGTTGGGGCCCCGCCCGGGCCGCCGCCGTCTTCGCCTTCGGGCACCTGGGTGCCACTCTGCTCACCGAGGGGGCCATGTGGGTGATGCTGACCGCCCACATCCCCGGCGCGCTCTCCCGGGCCCGGGACGTGGGCATCAGCTACGGGCTGGTCGCCACCGGCGCCTGTCTGCTCGCCCTGGGTCCGGTCCCGCTGCGCCGCTACGGTCTTCCGGCGCTGGCCCTGGCCCTGGCCACCGCCTGGGCGCTGGACCAGCAACTGGCCGACGCCGGGCACCTGGTCGCGCTGGGCCTCGGCGTACTCGCCTCCCGGACGGCCTGGCTGCGCGCCCGGGCGGCGCCCGTACCGCGCTGACGCCGCACCAGCGGGGACGGGCCGGACTCCCCCGGGAGTCCGGCCCGTCGCGGTTCCCACGCTCTTCCCGCCGCCTCCCACCGTTCTTCCGCCGTTCTTCCGCGCTCCGCCCGGATCTTGCCCACCGCACCCGGCACCGGGCCGACGGCCGTCCGGCGAACCACCAACCACGCCGCAGCGCAGATGAGTTGAGCGGACCGGCGGTCGACGGAGGGCGGCTCCGCAAGCAGTCACCCGCATCGACTCGATCGTATGCTCTTGCGTTGCTCTGCAAATCTATGCCACAGTTCGGGCATCGGATCGAATACGCCGAATCCCGTCACATATCGCTGAATCAGGGTCCCGCTCGCGCGGGTCTAAGGGTGCATCCATGTCGAAGGTCTTGAGCAAGCTGCCGGTCGGTGAACGGATCGGCATCGCATTCTCCGGCGGGTTGGACACCTCCGTCGCCGTCGCGTGGATGCGCGAGCACGGTGCGTTCCCCTACGCCTACACGGCCGACATCGGCCAGTACGACGAGCCGAACCTCGCCGACGTCCCCGCCCGGGGCCGCGCGTACGGCGCCGAGCAGGCCCGGCTGGTCGACTGCCGGGCCGCGCTGGTCGAGGAGGGCCTGGCCGCCCTCGCCTGCGGCGCCTTCCACATCCGCTCCGCCGGGCAGACGTACTTCAACACCACCCCGCTCGGCCGCGCGGTGACCGGCACCCTGCTGGTCCGCGCCATGCAGGAGGACGAAGTCTCCATCTGGGGCGACGGCTCCACCTACAAGGGCAACGACATCGAGCGGTTCTACCGCTACGGCCTGCTCGCCAACCCCAACCTGCGGATCTACAAGCCGTGGCTGGACCAGGCGTTCGTCGACCAGCTCGGCGGCCGTAAGGAGATGTCCGAGTGGCTCGCCGAGCGTGACCTGCCGTACCGGGACTCCGCCGAGAAGGCCTACTCCACGGACGCCAACATCTGGGGCGCCACCCACGAGGCCAAGCGGCTGGAGTACCTGGACGCCTCGATGGAGATCGTCAGCCCGATCATGGGCGTGGCCTTCTGGGACCCGGCGGTCGAGATCCGGACCGAGGACATCACCGTCGAGTTCGAGTTCGGCCGCCCGGTCCGGATCAACGGCCAGGAGTTCGCCAACGCCGTCGACCTGGTCCACGAGGCCAACAGCATCGGCGGGCGCCACGGCCTCGGCATGTCGGACCAGATCGAGAACCGGATCATCGAGGCCAAGAGCCGCGGCATCTACGAGGCCCCCGGCATGGCGCTGCTGCACATCGCCTACGAGCGGCTGCTCAACGCCATCCACAACGAGGACACCCTCGCCACCTACCACACCCAGGGCCGCCGCCTCGGCCGGCTGCTCTACGAGGGCCGGTGGTTCGACCCTCAGGCGCTGATGCTCCGGGACAGCATGCAGCGCTGGATCGGCCACCCGGTCACCGGCAGCGTCACGCTGCGGCTGCGGCGGGGCCAGGACTACTCGGTGATCGACACCCAGGGCTCCAACTTCAGCTACCACCCCGAGAAGCTGTCCATGGAGCGCAGCGTCGACGCCGCGTTCGTCCCGGACGACCGCATCGGCCAGCTGACCATGCGCAACCTCGACATCGCCGACTCGCGCAGCAAGCTGGAGCAGTACGCGGTGCACGGCCAGCTGGCGCCGTGGAGCGGCCTGATCGGCGAGCTCGCCCCGGGCGGGGCCGCCCCCATCGCCGCGGGCACCGGCGACGCGGAGGAGTCCACCGCGCTCGACCACGCGGCGATCGAGTCCGGCACCGACTGACGGGTCCGGCACCGACCGAAGGTCGTACAGCGACAAGGCATCGCACCGACCGACGGATCCGGTGCGATCACGGAGGCCGCCGCACCACACCGGTGCGGCGGCCTGCGCCGTTCACTCCGACGGCCGCACCGGCCGTGCACGCCGGGCACCGCCGTAGCTGAATGGCGAACGTGCGCCCGGCGACGGGAAGGCAGGACCCGCAATGGGTGAAGCGGTCGGTTCGATGCTGGCCTCGGCGGTGGCGGTCGCGCTCAGCCCGCTGCCGCTGATCACCGTGATCCTCATCCTGGCCACCCCGCGCGGCCGGACGAAGGGCCTCGCCTTCACGGCCGGCTGGGTGCTCGGCCTCGCCGTGCCGGTCGCCGTCACCCTGGCGGTCGGCAGCGCGCTGAACCGGGTTCAGACCACCCCCACCTGGTCGTCCTGGCTGAAGCTCGCCCTCGGCGCGCTGCTCCTGCTGTCGGCCGCGCGGCAGTGGCACGACCGGCCTCGCGCGGGCCACGTCACGGCGCCGCCCGCCTGGCTGCAGGGGATCGACCGCTTCTCGCCCGCCAGGTCCGCCGGCCTCGCCCTCGCACTCGTCGCGCGCAGCCCGAGGAGCCTGCTCCCGGCCGTCGGCGGCGCCGCCTCGATCGCCGCCACCGCGACCGGCACCGGCGCCGAGGCCGTGGCCGCGGCACTGCTGGTGTCGATCGGCTCGCTCTGCACGCTCCTGCCGCTCGCGGTCCACCCGCGGGACGGAGCCCGGACCCTCGGCGAGTGGCGGGCCTGGACGGCCACCCACCAGGCCGCCGTCCTGACCACGGTCCCGGCCGTGCTCGGAGCCGAGTACCTGGGCGACGCGGTCTCCGGGCTCACGTGAGCCAGACCCCGTCTAGAGGGCACGCGGTCCACGGCCGCGCGCCGGTCGGCCCGCGCCCCTCACCGGATCCGCACCACCCCCCGCCCCCGTACCGCCCGGACGCCCAGCCTTGCGGGGTCCGTCCTCGGGTGCGCCGCCACCGCCTCCCGCAGCGTCAGCAGGATCTCCCCGTCGTAGCGCTCCGCCAGGACCCGCGCCAGCTCGGCCGGACCGCCCGGCCGCACGTCCGGCGCCAGTTCCGGCAGCCGGTCCGGGGCGCTGAGGTCCTGGGCCTGGGCCGCCCAGCGCGCCGCGTCCCGCCGCTCGCCCTCGGCGGTGTAGTGCACGGCCAGGCAGTGCACGGCCAGCTGGTCCCCGTACTGGGCGGCGATCCGCCACCAGAAGACGCCGTCCGGCGCGCGTCCCATCCCGTACAGCAGGCAGCCGAGGGTGCGGAAGGCGGTCTTCTCGGCGAGTTCGAGGTCCAGGGCCAGTTCCGCGGGCTTCACGGCGCCCGCCACGCCCGCGCACAGGTGCCGCAGGTCCCGGCGGAGTTCGGCCCGGCGCCCGGCCCACGGGGACTGTCCCGCCCCCGTGCCCGCGCCTGCACCCGGCCCCCCGCCCGAACCCGAGCCCCAACCCGAACCAGGACTCCAACCCGGCCCGGGACCCGGTCCCGAACCAGGTCCCGGGCCTGCTCCCGGGCCCAGCCCCACCCCCGCGCTCGACCCCGACGCCGGAGCGTGCGGCGGTCGGGCGCCGGCCGGCGGACGGGCGGGGCGTTCGCGCACGGCGGGGGCAGGCCGACGAGCGGCGGCGAGCCGCTCGGCCAGCCGCCGGGTGAAGGCCACCGGGTCGTGGTCGTCGAACTCCCGCTCCAGCTCGGCGGAGTGCGCACGCAGCAGGTCCCCGACCCTCACGTCTCCGCCTCGTCGTCGTCCGGGTGCTCCAGCAGGTACTCCAGGTGGCGCCGCCCCAGGCTGTAGTAGGTGCGGGCGGTGGTGTGCGCGATCCCGAGCGACCGGCCGATGTCGGGGTACGACAGGCCGGCCTGGCGCAGTCGGACCACATCGGCCTGGACCGGCGCGGCCCGCGCGAGCTCGTCCATCGCCCAGTCGAGGGCGTCCAGTTCGGCGAGTTCGTCCAGTTCGTCCTGGCTGTTGTCGGGGCTGCGCTGGGCGATCACCCGCAGTCGTTTGCGTTCGGTGCGTCGGCGGTCGCGCATGACGTCCACCACCGCGTCCTTCACGACCTTGAAGGCGAAGGCCTGTGGATCGGCGCTGGCCAGGGCCCGGCGCCAGTTCTTGTAGAGCGTGGCGCCGGCGTTCTGGACCGCGTCCTGGGCGTCCTCGCGGTGCCGCAGGCGCTGCTGGGCGTAGCGGAGGTAGCCCGAGTTCTCGCGGGTGAAGAAGGCCTCGAAGTCGTTCGGCAGGTCGCCGAGCGGGTCCGCCCGAAGGCCCCGCTCCTCGCCCGGCCCGGGACTGTTCATGCACGCCCCCTCTCGTGGGTCAGCTGGCCGGCCCACCGGGTGGCACGCCGACGGCCCCTTGGGGGCTCGTGGTGTAACCGTCCGGGAGGCGCGGGATGTCGACCGGATCGGGCGGACAATTGGTGAACGTTTCCGTTCACTTTTGAACAGCACGACTGACCTGCCGATTCGGGCCCTTCAGCCCCGCCGGAATACCGACTATGTGACCCAGATCACATCGGACGGGGCGTCGGCTTGACAAGCCCCATGGTGCCGATGTGGCGACACCGGACGCCACCCGCCAGCGCCACCCCGCGTCACCACCCTCGCGTCGCCACCCCCGTCGGCAGCCTCGCGCGCTACCCGGCCCTACGGCGCCGGCTCCACCGCCGCCGAGTCCAGCGCGGCGGTCACCCGCTCCAGCAGCCCCCGCAGCGCCGCCAGGTCCTCGACCGGCAGCCCGGTCGCGGTGAGCAGACGGCGCGGGACCTGCCCGGCCCGCTCGCGCAGCGCCGACCCCTCGGGCGTGAGCGCGACGGTGACCGACCGCTCGTCCTGCGGGCTGCGCTCGCGGCGCACCAGTCCGGCTGCCTCCAGCCGCTTGAGCAGCGGGGAGAGCGTGCCGGAGTCGAGCCGCAGGCGCTCGCCGATCCGCTTGACGGGCAGCTCGCCGTCCTCCCAGAGCACCAGCATGACCAGGTACTGCGGGTAGGTCAGCCCGAGGTCCCGGAGCAGCACCCGGTAGGTGCCACCGAAGGCCCGCGAGGCCGCATTGAGCGAGAAGCAGATCTGCTGGTCGAGGCGGAGCAGTTCCTCGTCCGCCATGCCGGGAAGCGTGGTCATGGGTCCATGGTACCGATCGCACTCGCGCCACTTAGTTGTGCGCAATTGAATTGCGTGCTCTACTTATCTCACGGCAGGGCACCGGACAGGCCGCCAGAACACCGGCGGCGCCCCCGGGCCCACCCATCCGAGCAACGTGAAGCACCACGAAGGGGACCGACCATGGACGCGCTCTACACCGCCGCCGCCACCGCCAACGGCCGGGAGGGCCGCGCCGTCAGCTCCGACGGCCGACTGGACCTCCCGCTGGCGATGCCGGCGGCGCTCGGCGGCAACGGCGAGGGCACCAACCCCGAGCAGCTGTTCGCGGCCGGCTACGCCGCCTGCTTCGCGAGCGCCCTCGGCCTGGTCGGCCGGCAGTCCCGGGTGGACACCAGCGAGGTCTCGGTGACCGCCGAGGTGTCCATCGGCAAGGACGGCGCCGGCTTCGGCCTCGCCGTCGTACTGCGCGTCGAGCTGCCCGACTCCCTCGCGGGCGAGACCGGCGAGCTGCTGGTCAAGCAGGCGCACGAGGTCTGCCCGTACTCCCGCGCCACCCGGGGCAACATCCCGGTCGAGCTGGTCGTCGAGTAGTCGGGCAACTGCGTGGGTCCGCGGGTCGCGATACCGCGCCGAAGCCTTCGCAGGCACACCGGGCCCGCCGCACAGCACGTGCGGCGGGCCCGGCCCCTGCGCCCTGCGCGATGCCGCCCACACCGACACGCGCCGGCTCAGCCTCCTCCCGGCCCGTTCGCCGAGCGCAGCGTCTCCAGTCTGTGCCGGTACTCCTCCGCGTCGATCTCGCCCCGCGCGAACCGCTCCGCGAGCATCTGCTCCGGGGTCGGCCCCGACGCCCAGCCGCGCGAGCCGCCCGGCCCATGACCGCCGGGGCCCGGTGCCGCCGGACCGGGCGGGATCGGCTGCCGCGAGCGCGAGACGTACCGGAACAGGGCGACGGCGAGGACCACGATCAACGCCAGGACCAGCAACGTCCCGATCACCATCATCCCGACGCCCCAGCCACCCATGCCGTGGCCGTGCCCGAACCCATGCCAGTGCCTCATCAGGACCTCCTCCTCCGGCCCCGTCGGGGCCCGCCGAGGTGATCAGCGCCTTACCACCATCGTGCGCCCGGCACCGGTGAAAGTGCCGTGAAGAAAGCCTGAAAAAACGTTCCGGCGCCCCGGCACGCACCCACGGGGGTAGCGTGCCGCTTGTGAACCGGCACCCGCCCACGACCCGCCACCCGCCCGACGACGGCCGCTCCCCCGAGCAGCTCGTCGCCGCCGGAGTGCTGCGGCGCCACGCCGACCCCAGCCCCCACCCGACGCTCGGCCACTCCCCAATCACCTATGTCGCCACCGCGCTCTGGGCCGAACTCGCCGCCCTCGCCATCGCGCCGTCCGCCGCCGAGGCCACCGCCACCGCCCTGCTGCGCGAACTCGCGGACCAGGCCGTGGACGCGGCCCTCGCCCCGGGCAACGAGCACGCCCCGCGCGACGACCTGTACGTGACCGACCCCGCCCACATCGGCCGGAACCGCCGCGCGGTCTGGTTCCACCGCTTCGGCCCGCACGGCCCGATCACCGCCGCCTTCGCGCCGTGAACAGCAAGCCGTACGCGCCGTGAACAGCAAGCCGCACACGCCGCGAACCACAGGCCGAAGGGTCCGTCCGTCTCAGCGCTCGACCTGCAGGCTGTGGCAGACCCAGCTGAGCCGGTCCGGCCCGTCGATCGGCGGCCGGTCGTGGTACGTCCCGTCGGCCACGGACAGGTTGACGATCAGGTAGGCGTGCCAGTTGGACCCCACCCCGTGCAGGTCCGCGTAGACCAGCTCGTCCTCGACGTACCAGTCCACCGAGTGTGCGCCGAGCACCACCCGCAGGCCGAAGGTCGCCCCGGGGCCGATCCCGACGCCGCCGCCGTGCCAGTACCGGAAACCGCCCCGGACGTGGTTGGAGATCTCCAGCAGGTCCGGGTTGTCGGGGTGGTACTCGAAGACGTCCACCTCGTTGCCGCCGTCCCGCCAGGTCCAGATCGCCGGCCACGCGCCCAATTCGACGGGCAGCGTCACGCGCGCCGACAGCACGTCCCCGGTGCGGACCTGGAAACCGTCCGGACTGCCCTCGGTGGTCAGCAGGTTGCAGCTCCACAGCCCGCCGCTGCTCCGCCGGGTGGCGGTGAACAGTCCGCCGGGGCAGTACCCGCGGACGAGGTAGTCGAGCTTGTGGTCGCTCCGATTGGTCGGCCCCATCCGGGGATAGGCGCTGCTGCGCCCGGTAATCCACTGCCTGGTCGAAGTGAAGTCCGCGTCGAACACGACTGTCACGGCCGCCTCCCCGGTGCACCGATGTCCCGGCAGCCATCAGCCGGGCACACAGGGTGAGTTACCCGATACGCTCCGCTGTATGCGAAGTGGACCGCCCGGGTCCGAGCCGGCACTCACGGCGACGGAGCCGAGAGGCCGGAACAGAGGGCCGGAAGCCGGATCAGCCGACCGTCGCCGCGCCCCCGGCACCGAGCCGGTCGGTCACCGAGACCACGCCGTCCACCGAGCGGCACAGGTTGAGCACGATCGGCACCAGGTGCGGTTCGGGCACGGTGCCGCTGAGCACCACCCGGCCCTGGTTGACCTCCACCCCGATCTCCGCCGGGCTGACCCCTTCGATCCGGCCGAGCACCTCCTCGACGATCTCCCGCCGGATCACCATGTCCTCGCGCAGGAACACCCGCAGCAGGTCCCCGCGGCTGACCATGGCGATGACCCGCCCCTCCTCGTCCAGCACCGGCAGCCGCTTCAGTCCGTGCCGGCTCATCATGCGGGCCGCCGCGACCACGCTGGTGCCGGGGGTGGTGCAGACCGGTTGGGCCGTCATCAGGTCGGCGGCGGTGACCTCGCCGCCCGGGCCCGCCTGCACCGACTCGGGCGCCGGCAGCAGGCTGCCCGGGTCCTCCTGCGCGGCCAGGGTGCGCAGCAGGTCGGCCTCCGAGACCACGCCGAGCGGCCGCCCCTCCGGGTCCGTCACCGGCACCCCGGTGATGTCGTACTCGCTCAGCAGCGTCACGATCTCCCGGAACCCGGTCTCGGGGGAGACCAGGACCACGGGGCTGGTCATCACGGATTCGACAGTGGCATGCCGCACGCCGGTTCACCTCGTCCAACAGTGCTGGTCCGACCGGGCGCGGATCGTCCCGGCCGGTTACCGGCAGCATGGCGCGCGGCCGCGCGGATCGCCAGGGGCCAAGGGGCCGAATGGGTGGGACCTTGGGCCCCGGCCCGCTCCTGGTACACGGCCCCGACCGGAGCTCCGCGCACCCCTCGATCGCTTCCGATCGCCCGCCGGGATCCCCGGACGGCGCAACCATCACATGATCGACTCGTTGGACCGTCCACCACGACAGCACCACGGCTCCCGGGAGGCCCCTTTGCCAGGACGGACGGTGGGCGCGGCAGCGCCGGCCCGAGGGGTCCCGGCGCGTCCCGTGGCCCGGGCGGAGGCCGCGCTGGTGCGCCACTACCGCAGGCTGGTCCGGCTGGCGTACCTCGCTCTGCCGGCCGACCGGGACCGGCACACCCGGGTGCTCGCCGCGCACGCCGCCGTCCAGCGCGCCCTGCCCTTCCGCTGGACCCGCCGTGACGAATCGGGCACCGCCGAAGCGGACCCGGTGTACGCCGCGCTGCGCCTGCGGGTCCTGCGCGCCGCGCTCCGCCCGCACCCGGCCGCCCGCCTGTTCGCGCCCCGGGTCTGGGGGCTGCGGCTGTTCACCCCGCACGGCGGCGAGGAGGACGCGGAACTCGACCGCGCGCTCGCCGCGCTCGACACCCCGGCCCGGGCCGCGTTCGCCCTTCGGACGGTCGAGGAGCTGGACGCGGACGAGGCCGCGTCGGTGCTGCGGCAGGCGGGGGTGGCACAGCCGGACGAGGCGGTGGCCGCGGCCGCCGCCGTCCCGTCCGGCCCGGACCCGCAGCCACCCGCCTTCGACCCGTGCGCGGTCCGAGTGCAGCCCACCGACCTGCTGCGCCGCCGCCGGACGCTGACCGCGGCGTTGGCGGTCGGCGTGCTGGGGCTCACCACCACGGCCGCCGTCCTGGGCGGATCCGGCCCCGCGACGCCCACCGGACCGGCGTCCGGGCCCGCCCCGGGCGCCGCCGATCCGGCCCGGCTGGTCCGGGTGGCGCTCGACGCGTGGCAGCACACCGCGCGGGTGGACTTCTCCGCCTGGCCCGCGCGGGGCGACCGCCGCGAGGACGGCGCGCTCCTCGGCCACGCCCTGGTCGCCTGGGCGCAGCCCGGACCGCGGACCCGCGCCGAGCCGGGCACGGACGCCGCCCCGCCCGCCGAAGCACCGCAGCTGCTGTTCGCCGGGACGGTGGACGGCACCGGCGTGGTGGTGCTGTACGACGGCCGGCGGATCGCCCGCTACACCGACGGCCGCGACGGCGGTCTGGACCTCGCCCGCGCCGACGACGCGGACCTGACCACGGCGGGCGCGGTGGCACTGCGCCGCCAGGGCACCGCCGTCCGGTATCTGCTGGCGCCCTGGGTGGACGCCGCCGAGACCCGTCGGATCGACCAACCCGACGCCCCTGCCCGCCCGTTGGAGCACCCCGACGGCATCACCACCCCGGCCGCCGGCGGCGGTCCCGCCGACTGCCAGGGCGCCACCCTGCTCCAGTTGCACTCCTCCCCCGTGGTCGCCAAGCACGCCTTCCTGCTGGCCGACCTGGGCGGCCTCGTCCCCGCGCACCTCACCTACGCCGCGCCGCCGGACCGCACCCAGCCCGACCGCACCGCACCCGACCGCTCCCGGCCGACCCGCGAACCCCACGAGGCGACCGCCCAGGACGCGCTGCAGGCCTGGGCCCGGGCCGGCTGCGCCGTCCCGGACGGCAAACCGGGCGTCAAGCAGCTCGACCTGTGGGCCTTCGCCGTCCAGCCGCTGCCGCAGAACGTGGGCTCGGCCGCCTGGGTCTGCCTGCGCGCCGACCGCTGGAACGGCGAGGGCAGCGCGGCCACCGCCGTCGTCCTGCCGGCGGCCCGCGGACCGCAGCGCACCGGCGGCGGCCCGGGCCGGGCGTGCAGCCGCTTCGAGCAGGACACGGTGGCCTGGGCCTGGTGGCGCTCCCCGCAGGGCACGGAGTACCTGCTCGCGGCGGGCAGCCGCCGCGTCACCCGACTCTCGGTCAAGGGCCCGGACTGGTCCGCCGACCGGCCCGCCGCGGACCACACCCTCGCCGTCGAGCGCCCTGCCCGCGCGGCCGTCCAGGTGGAGGCGCTCCTCGACAACGGCACCCGCATCGGCCCGCTGCACTGACCCCCCATTCAGCCTGCTGCACCTGACAACTCCGCCTCGTAGTCCGGAAGTTCGACGCTACTGACCTTCTTCCCCAGCTCCAGCATCTTCTCCAGCGCCCACCGCCGGTTCAGTACCGCGTTGCGGAACCGCAGCCCGGTCGCCGTGCGCGGCGCCAGGAAAGCCCCGGTGCGGTCGCCGCCCTTCTGGCAGCCCTGCGCGTAGCCGCGCAGCAGCGTCTCGTACCGCTCGAAGGCGGCGCGGTGGTCGCCGCGCGCCCGGGCCAGCTCGCCCGCCAGGACGTACGCGGCCACCACCGCCGTCCCGGTGCCCATGCCACCGATGGTCGCGCCGCAGGCGGCGTCGCCGATCAGGGCGATCCGGCCGCTCGACCAGGTGGGCGTGTCGGCCCGGCTGATGGAGTCGAAGTACAGCTCGGGGGCGGCGTCCAGGCTTTCCAGCAGCTGTGGCACCCGCCAGCCGAGATCCGCGAAGGCGGCCCGGACCAGGGTTTTCTGCTGCGCCTGGTCGTGGCGGTCGTAGCGCAGCTCAGGCGAGGCGAACAGGCAGAAGGCGCCCGCCCGGTTCGGGTCCCGGTGGGCGGCGCCGACGGCCATCAGCCGGCCGGGGACGTTCAGTCCCACCGTTCCGACCGGCAGTCCGAGGCCGTTCGGCAGCTGCCAGGTGGCCGCGTAGTAGCCGAGGTGGCGGACGTAGCGCTCCTCCGGGCCGAAGGCGAGCCGACGGACGTTGGAGTGCAGCCCGTCGGCGCCGATCACCAGGTCGAACTCGCGCGGCGCACCGTGCCGGAAGGCGACCCGGACTCCGCTCGGCGTCTCCTCCAGCGCGGTGATCGAGTCGCCGAAGAGGTACTCGGCGCGGGCGCTGCTGTGCCGGTACAGCAGCTGGGCGAGTTCCCCGCGCGGTATTTCCAGGTCGCCGCCCGCGAACTCGGCGGGCAGGTGCAGCAGTCGGCTGCCGTCGGCGGCCAGGAAGGTCATCGGGCTGCCACCGGTGGCGAGTGGACGCAGCTCGTCCAGCACGCCCATCCGTTCCAGCACGGTCAGGTGGGTGCGGCCGCGGAAGTCGACGTCCTGGCCGCCGTCGCGCAGTGCGGGGGCCAGCTCGACCACGGTCACCTCGAAGCCGTACCGGCCCAGCCAGTGGGCCAGCGCGGGGCCGGCGATGCTCGCGCCCGAGATCAGGATCTTGGTGCTCATGGGGACCACTCCGTCCGAGGATTCCGAAAACTGTGTCCAGCGGACACTGTTTGCTGCTGTGTACGGTAGACACAGTTGGAGTGGATGGGCAACCCCCAAGGCAGCACGACGGGAGCGGACGATGAGCGAGGCGGCGAACGACACGGTGCGGCTGCTCTGGGGGCCGCCGGCCAAGCCGACCCGGGGGCCGAAGCCGGCCCTCACCCTGGAGCGGATCGCCGCGGCCGGCGTCGAGGTCGCCGACGCGGAGGGCCTGGGCGCGGTGTCGATGCAGAGGGTGGCCGGGCTGCTCGACTTCACCAAGATGTCGCTCTACCGCTACGTCCCCGGCAAGGCCGAACTGATCGCCCTGATGGTCGAGTCGGCCGTCGACGAGCCCCCACGGCCCGCGGACGGCGCCGACTGGCGGGAGCAACTCTCCGCCTGGGCAGTCCACTTGGCCGCCACCTTCGCCCGGCACCCGTGGCTGCTGGACGCCACCGTCGGCCCCCGGGTGGTCGGCCCGAAGGAACTCACCTGGCTGGAGCGGGTGGTGGCCGCACTCGACGGCCACGGGCTGACCGGCCCCGAGCGGATGGACGCCGCCGTCCTGCTCGCCGGGCACGTGCGCGGGATCGCCGAGCAGTCCCGCGCCGCCGGACCCGCCGGCTCCCCCGAGGCCGAACTCCTCACCGTCCTCGACACCGTGGTGCGCCGGCACGCCGACCGCTACCCCGCCGTCGCGGCCGCCATGGCCGACCCGGGCGGGCGCGACCAGGCGCTCGACTTCGGCCTGGAACGCATCCTCGACGGCCTGGCCGCCCTGATCGAGCGCCGCACCCGGCAGACCTGATCCGCACCGGGCAGGCCTGACCGCGAGGATCCGGCTCAGCCGCGCACCCGGAAAACCCCTCGGACCACCGCCCGTCCGCCCGCTACCATCGCGCCCCATGGCGATGTTCGTGCACCTGACCGCCGCGGCCAACGCGCCGCGCATCCGCCGCGCCGGGATCCGGGCCGACAGCCGCGGGCAGGGCGGAGCGCGCGGGCTCTACTGCTTCCCCGTGCTGCCCTCGTACACGCTCACCCACCAGTGGCTGCGCGAGCTGGCCCGGTTCGGACCCAAGGGTTCCCTGGTCGCGGTGCACGTCCGACTGGACGACGCGCTGGAGGTCCTGGCCGGGCACTACCGCGACCGCGCCAAGGGCGCCCAGCAGTCGGTGTCCGCGGCCGAGGCGGTGCGGCGGATCGGCGCGCTGGCCGATCCGCGCGGCTGGGAGGTCTTCCTGCCGCGTGCGGTGGGCGCCCGCGAGGTGCACCGGATCCGCGCCGTGCCGCAGGTCGCCGGCTGGCGCTACCTGCCGAACGCCCACGGCACCCGGCCCTGCACCTGCTTCGGCTGCCGGATCCGCGGCGAGTACGGCGGACGCCGGCTGCGCGAGCGCCGGCCGCACCCGCTGGACGGTCCGCCGCCGCCCGTCCCCGTCCTGCTCTCCCGGATCGAGGCGGCCGGCGACCCGGGCGACCCGACCGAGCTGCGGGCCGCCCTGCACTGGTTCGCGATGCGCCGTCGCGGCCCGGTGGACGCCCTGGCCCGCCTGGCCGCGCACCCCGATCCCGGCGTGCGCGAGGATCTGGTCTGGACGGTCGGCACCTGGTCCACCCCGGGAGCCGCCGGGCTGCTGGACGGCCTCGCGGACGATCCGGACCCGGATGTCCGC
The DNA here is from genome assembly GCF_044455625.1 of Kitasatospora sp. NPDC051164. Classification (NCBI taxonomy): domain Bacteria; kingdom Bacillati; phylum Actinomycetota; class Actinomycetes; order Kitasatosporales; family Streptomycetaceae; genus Kitasatospora; species Kitasatospora sp. NPDC051164. The sequence continues at coordinate 19,139 of NZ_JBITFB010000005.1, forward strand.
GAGGCCGTCGAGGCGATGCGGGACCGCTGAGGCCCCGCCGCCACCGGAAGCCGTCAGGAGACGCGCATCCCGTCGGTGACCTGCGCCGCTCTCCGCCGACGTGCCCGTCCGGCCGATCCGGGTGAGCATGGGACAAACCGCGTCTTCGGCGACTCGGCGACTCGGCGATTCGGCGCGCCGGTCGGCTCCGGTGGCGCCCGGAAGGTGGACTGCGATGTTCCAGCTCCTGTGGATTCTGCTCATCGGCTTCGTGCTCGGCGTGCTCGCCAAGCTGATCCTGCGCGGCCCGCAGGCGATCCCCTGGTGGCTGACCATGCTGCTCGGCGCCGCCGGGGCCTGGCTCGGCAACGCCGTCTCCGGCTGGGTCGGCGTCCGCCACACCTCGGGCATCGACTGGATCCGGCACATCCTCCAACTCGCCTTCGCCGTCGGCCTGGTGGCCTTCGTTGCGCCCGCCTGGACCAGGTCCCACCACAGCCGCTGACCTCATAGCCCCGGCCGGCCCGCCGGGCTGAGCGGTACGGCCGCACCCCGCGGCCGTACCGCTCAGCCCACGTGCACGGCCGGACGGCGCGAGCGGTCCGGTTCGGCCTCGCGCAGCACCTCGCGGGTGACCGGTGCGATCTCGCCCTGCCCGAACAGGAAGAACCGCAGGAACTGCGCGAAGGGGCTGCCCTCGGTCCACTCGAAGTAGATGTGCGGCTGCTGCCCGGTCAGGTCGCGGACCTGCAGCAGCAGGGCGGCCAGCGCGTTGGGGACGCTGGAGCTCTGCAGCGACAGCACCCGGTAGCGGGCGTGCATCACCTCGCCGCGCACGGTCAGTTCGGCTTCGAAGTCGGACGGGTCGAGCACGGTGACCTCGACGAAGACCAGGTCGTCCTCGACCGGGATGTCGTTGTCCCGGCGGATCTGGTGGATCTTGTCGCGGTACTCGGCGAGGTGCCGGCTGTTCGGCTCGTTGGCGATCAGCCGCAGCGGGCGGTGCATGTAGTCCCGGACGAACCGCTCCGCGACGTCGTCCAGCACCACGTCGGTGACGCGCAGTTCGAAGGCCCGCTTGAGCCGGGAGAGGAAGGAGACCAGCATGATGCCCGCGATGAAGCAGGCGCCGATCTTGACGCCGTCCGGCCGCTCGGCGATGTTGACCGCCGTGGTGTAGAGGAACACCGCCGCGATCACCGCGAAGCCGGACCGCCAGCGGCGCTGTCCGGCCTTGTGTGCGGCAATGGTGACGGCGATCGCGGCGGAGCTGATCAGCACCAGGACGCCGGTCGCGTACGCGCCGCCCTGGGCGTCCACGTTGGCGTCGAAGAGCCAGGTGACCAGGAAGGCGATCAGGGTGAGGACGATGACGGTGGGCCGCACGGCGCGGGCCCAGTGCGGCGCCATGCCGTAACGGGGCAGGTAGCGCGGCATCAGGTTGAGCAGTCCGGCCATCGCGGAGGCGCCGGCGAACCAGAGGATCGCGATCGTGGACAGGTCGTAGATGCTGCCGAAGGCGCTGCCGAGGTACTCGTGGGCGAGGTAGGCGAGAGCCCGCCCGTTGGCCGCGCCGCCCGGCTTGAAGGCGTCGGCCGGGATGAGCAGCGTGGTGATGAAGCTGGTGGCGATCAGGAAGCAGCTCATGATCGCGGCGGCGGTGGTGAGCAGCAGGCGGGCGCCCCGGATCCGGCCGGTGGGCTTCTCCTCGGTGTCGTCGGGGTCGCCCTCGATGTGCGGCATCACGGCGACGCCGGTCTCGAAGCCGGACAGGCCGAGCGCGAGCTTGGGGAAGACGATCAGGGCCACGCCGACCATGGCGATCACGTTGCCGTGCTCCATGATGAGCGCGTCGGTCCAGTCGCTGAACAGGTACGGGGCCTTGAGCACGTTCCAGAGCCCGTCGGCGACCACCACGACGTTCAGCGCGAGGTAGACCGCGACCAGCACCACGGCCAGGCCGATCGCCTCGCCGAAGCCCTTGAGGAAGACCCCGCCGAGCAGCGCGATCATGATCAGGGTGAGGAGGACCTCCTTGCCGGTCAGCGCGCTGTGCAGGTGCGGGTTCTCCACCAGGTGCGCGCTCGCGTCGGCGGCGGACAGGGTGATGGTGATCATGAAGTCGGTGGCCGCGAAGCCCAGCAGCGCGAGGACGAACAGCTTGCCCTTCCAGAACGACAGCAGCCGCTCCAGCATCGCGATCGAGCCCTCGCCGTGCGGGCTCTCCTGGGCGACCCGCCGGTAGACCGGGAGCGCGCCGAGCAGGGTGACGATCACCAGCACGATGGTCGCCAGCGGCGACACCAGGCCGGCCGCGAGAGCGGCGATGCCGGGCTGGTAGCCGAGCGTGGAGAAGTAGTCCAGGCCGGTCAGGCACATGACCCGCCACCAGCGCTGCCCCTTCACGTGCGGCACCTGGGCGTGCGGGCCGGGGTGCTGCTTGGCCCTGTCCGCCAGGCCTTCGAGCATCCACGCCCGGAACCGCCCGCCCTTGGGCCGGGACGGCGCCCCCGGTTCGGCCGAACCCGACGAGACCACGTACACCCCTGTCCACGACTCGGTCGGCCGCCTACGGGGCCGGACCCCCTGTGGCCGCCGGACGGCGGGCCTGGTCAGGCTAGGTGACCGGGTCGGGCCCGCCCGGGAACCGCGCGGGCCAACACGCCAGGGTGCGCCCGTACGGCCCTCCCGGCCGGCGGGCGGCGTCCGGCCGTGCCCGGCGGCCCGGCGCGTTTACCCGGACTCGGCCTCCGGAACGGGTGAGGATGTCCGCGCGCATTGACGCACGAGGTTGACGCTCCGGGTCGGCGACGGCCGATCGACACCATCGACACAGTTGCGAACCAGAGGGAGGCCGCGGTGGCGGTACCGAGCCGACGGGGGATCCTGGGCCTGGGCCTGATGGCGGCCGCCGTCACCTCCTGCGGTGCCCGTCACCCGGAGCCGGCACCGGCCCCGCACCCCTCCGCCGACCCAACGGCCGGCCCCGGCCCGGGCGACACCGACCCCGGCGCGGGCGACGCCGGCCGGCACGCCGGGCCGACCAACGACCTGAAGCACGAGCAGGCCCTGCCCGGCACGCCCGGCTGGGAGATCACCGACCCCGGCCCGGACGCCGCCATCGCGGGCTTCGCCGACCGGGTCAGCGTGCTGCCCGGCGAGAGCTTCGGCCTGCACGTCTCCACCCCGGCCTCCGCGTTCACCGTCTCCGCCTACCGGATGGGCTGGTACGACGGCGCCCGCGCCCGCCTGGTCTGGCGCCGCGAACACGTCCCCGGCGACCAGCAGCCCACGCCGCACGTCGACCCGGCGACCCGCACCGTGCTGACCGGCTGGCAGCGCACCCTCGCCGTGGACACCACCGGCTGGCCCGAGGGCGCGTACCTGCTGCGTCTGGACACCGAGGACGGCTCCGGCCACCGCTACGTGCCGCTCACCGTCCGCTCGGCCGTCACCGCCGGGAAGACCGTGATCATGAGCGCCCCGGCGACCTGGCAGGCCTACAACGAGTGGGGCGGCTACAGCCTCTACAACGGCCCGACCGGAGGCCTGGCCACCCGTTCGCTGAAAGTCGTCTTCGACCGGCCGTACGACTACGACCACGGCGCCGGGCTGTTCCTGGTCTACGAGGCGCCGCTGGTCGCCCTCGCCGAGCGGCTGGGTCTGCCGCTCGCCTACACCACCGGCATCGACGTGGCCCGCGAGCCCGGGCTGCTGACCGGCGCGACCACCGTCGTGTCGCTGGGCCACGACGAGTACTGGTCCCCCGAGCAGCGCGCCCGGGTGGTCGCCGCCCGCGACGCCGGGACCAACCTGGCGATCCTGGGCGCCAACTGCTGCTTCCGCCGGGTCCGCTTCGAGCCGACCGACCTCGGCCCGGAGCGCACGGTGGTCTGCTACAAGGGCGCCTGGGCGCAGGACCCGGGGTACCAGGCGGGCGCCCCGGCGACCACCGACTTCCGGGCCGACCCGGGCGCCGACCCGGAGAGCTCGATGCTCGGCGTGATCTACGACGGCTACCCGGTGGACGCCCCGTACGTGGTCACCTCCCCCGGGCACTGGGCCTTCGAGGGGACGGGCGTCGCGGCCGGGGCGTCCTTCCCGCACCTGGTCGGCGTCGAGTACGACCGGGTGGACACCGCCTTCCCCACCCCGCGCCCGATCGAGGTGATCGCCCACTCCCCCGTGGTCTGCGAGGGCCGCCACTCCCACTCCGACACCGCCTACTACACCGTGCCCGGCGGCGCCGGGGTCTTCGCCTCCGGCACGATGCGCTGGGTCGAGACCCTCGACGCCCACAGCCCCGGCGGCGGCAAGGCCGACCACGGCATCGACGCCCAGGCCGGGGACCTGGTCCGCAGGACCACCGAGAACGTCCTGCGCACCTTCGCCGCCGGCCCGGCTGGCCGCACCCACCCGGCCCAGGACAACCTCGGCGCCGTCTACGGCACGGCGTAGCGGCGAGTTCTCCGGACAACCATTTCGGGCGGGGGCGGCCCGCCGCGGGAGCGCATCGTGGTCGAACGGACGTCCGACCGCCGCCCGCGGCAGGAGGGGGCCCGCGCCCCCGATACACTCACCCGGTCCAACCAGCGCAGGTCGTCCAGGCAAACCGACCGGTGCGGCCCGGGTGCCGACCGGCGAGTGCACGAGGGAAACAGAACATGGTCGAGGCCTCCCCCAAGGTCGTTGTGGTCGTCCCCACGTACAACGAGCGGGAGAACCTCCCGGTCCTCGCGGGCCTGCTCGCAGAGCTTCCGGTGCCGAACCTGCACCTCCTGGTGGTCGACGACAACTCGCCCGACGGCACCGGCGAGATCGCCGAGAAGCTCGCCGCGGACTCCGGCGGCACCGTCGGCGTGCTGCACCGCACCGAGAAGAACGGCCTCGGCCGCGCCTACCTGGCCGGCATGGACCGGGCCCTGGACGAGGGCGCCGACGTCGTGGTCCAGATGGACGCCGACCTCTCGCACCCGGCCTCGGCGATTCCCGAGATGGTGCGGACCCTGCTCACCGACGACACCGGCGTGGTGATCGGCTCCCGCTACGTCACCGGCGGCTCCACCGCCGCCGAGTGGCCCTGGCACCGCAAGGCCCTGTCCGCCTGGGCCAACCTCTACGTCAACACCATCCTCGGCCTGGGCGTCAGGGACGCCACCGCCGGGTTCAAGGCCTGGCGCGCGAGCACCCTGCGCGCCATCGACCTGCCGACCGTGCAGAGCAACGGCTACTCGTTCCAGGTCGAGATGAACTACCGGGTGGTCAAGCAGGGCATGACGATCCGCGAGGTGCCGATCCGCTTCGAGGAGCGGATCGAGGGCGCCTCGAAGATGAGCATCGGGGTGCAGGTCGAGTCCGCGCTGGCCCCCTGGAAGCTGCGCTTCCACCGCGGCAACTGACCGGAGGCAGCCGGAAGGCGACCAGTAGCCGGTCGGAACCGCTCGTTTTCACGGGTCCTGCGGGTTCATACGGGTTCATCCGGGCTCATACGGGTGCCGGACGGGCCCGGGACCGGTGTGAAGGGCGGCGGCGGGGAAAGAAGGGCGACATGGCCCTTCTCCCGGAGTCACTCACGGCCCTGATCCGCCGCAGCGCGCGGGAACCCTTCGTGGTCCAGACCATGCGGGCCACCGTCGCGGCCACCATCGCCTACGCGGTGGCGACGCAGCTCAGCGCCGAGCCCGCCCCGCTGACGGCGCCGCTGACCGCGCTGCTGGTGGTCCAGGTCACCGTCTACTCGACGCTCAAGACCAGCATCCGCCGGGTCAACTCGGTGGTCGTCGGGGTGCTGATCGCGATCGGCTTCAGCGCCGTGGTCGGACTCTCCTGGTGGAGCCTCGGGCTGATCATCCTGGCCTCGCTGGTCGTCGGCCGGTTCGTCCGGGTCGAGGAGTTCGTCCAGGAGGTCGCGATCAGCGCGATGCTGATCCTGGGCGTCACCAAACTGGCCTCGCAGGCCTGGGACCGGGTGTTGGAGACGCTCATCGGCGCCGCCGTCGGCCTGCTGTTCAACCTGGTGTTCGCGCCGCCGGTCTGGGTGGACACCGCCGGGGAGTCGATCGAGGACCTCGCCCGGCGGGCCCGGCAGCTGCTCGTCGACATCTCCGAGGAACTGGGTCGGCCCACCCCGGTCGCCCGGGCCGCCGAGCGGCTGCACGAGGCCCGCAGGCTGGACCAGGCGATCTCCGAGGTGGACGCGGCGCTGCGGCAGGCCGAGGACAGCCTGCGGTTCAACCCCCGGATCAGCGAGGGGCTGCTGTCCCGGCTGGTGCTGCGCACCGGGCTGGACACCCTGGAGATCTGCGTCGTGGTGATCCGGGTGCTGGCCCGCTCGCTGACCGACCTGGCCAAGCGGCGCGCGCCCGGCGAGCGGCTCTTCCCACCGGACGTCGCGGTGGGCCTGGAGGAGCTGCTGGACCACGTCGGCGGGGCGATGGTGAGCTTCGCGGTGCTGGTGACCACCCAGGTGAGCCGCAGCGCCGAGGAGGCGGAGACCCGGCTGACCGCCGAGCTGGCGGCGGCCTGGGCCTGCCGGGAGAACGTCGCCCCGGTGCTGCTGCGCAAGGTGCAGGAGCACCCGGAGGCCTGGCAGCTGCACGGTTCGATACTGGCCGAGGTGGACCGGATCCTGGACGAGCTGGACCTGGAGCACCGCAGCCGACGGCTGATGGAGGAGCTGGACCGGGCGTCGGTGGCGAACCGGGAGCGGTTCGCGCGGTTCGCCGGGCTGCGCCGGTTCCTGCGCGGCGAGCGGGGGCGCGGGCGGGGGCGCGGGCGGGGAACGGCGGGGCGCCCGGCAGCGGAGGCCGGGCGCCGATCCGCTGCCGGGCGCTGACGGCCTGCGGGGCCTCAGGCCATCAGCGCATCAGGGCCTCAGGGCCTCAGGGCCTCAGGGCCTCAGGGCCTCAGGGCCTCAGGGCATCAGCCAGGGCTGCTGCGGGAGCGGGTGGCCGGTCTCCAGGTAGGTCTTGAGGTTGGAGAGCACCGCCGCCCAGCCCTCCTCGGCGTTCGTCCGCTCGGCCTCGTCGGCGAGGTTCTCGTGGGTGACGGTGAGCCGGGTGAGGTCCTGCCAGCTGCGGATGTCGAAGGTGACCCGCGAGGGCCCGCCGGGGCGCCGCTCCTGCGGGCCGGCCCAGGTGGTGACCAGCCGGTGCGGGCGGTCGGCGGCCTCGACGGTGCCGACGACATCGGAGATCCCGGAGTCGTCGGTGCGCTGGTGCTCCCAGGGCGCGCCGGGCAGCCAGGTCGAGACGTTGCGGTGGCCCCAGTAGAGGCCGGACTCGTCGGCGTTGGTGAGCGCGTGCCAGACCCGCTCGGGGGCGGCCCGCAGGTAGACGATCGCGCGGTGGGCGGAGGCGGTCACGGCATCAGCCCTCGGCCGCGTCGAGCAGCTGTCGGATGTCGAGCTTCTGCATCCGCAGCACGGCCGCCATCACGCGGTCGGCCTTGGCCCGGTCGCGGTCGCCGATCAGGTCGAGCAGGACGCGCGGCGTGATCTGCCAGGACAGGCCGAAGCGGTCCTTGAGCCAGCCGCACGGGCCCTCCTGGCCGCCGTCGGCGGTGAGCTTGGCCCAGAGCTCGTCGATCTCCCGCTGGTCCTCGCACTCCACCTGCAGCGAGACGGCCTCGGTGAACGTGAACTCCGGGCCGCCGTTGAGGGCGACGTACTCCCGGCCGGCGAGTTCGAAGGCGACGGTCATGACCGAGCCGGCCTCGCGGGGGCCGGCCTCGCCGTAGTGGGTGACCTGCGTGATGCGGGAGTTGGGGAAGACCGAGGTGTAGAAGGCGGCGGCCTCTTCGGCCTGGTCGTCGAACCAGAGGAAGGTGCTGATTTTCTGCATGGGCCCGACGGTAGCGGCGGGGCCCGACAGGAAGGCCGAGCCACGGCCGGGGGTCACCGGTTCGGCGCCCCACGGCCGTGGCGGGAGCACGGATCAGTGCACCCAGCCCGCGTAGCGCTGGGTGAAGCGCTGACCGGTGTGGGCGGTCACGATGACGTCGTAGCGACCCTGCCTGTCCAGCGGCCAGGCCAGGTCGGCCTGCTTGCCGGGCTTGACCCAGACGGTCTGCGCGGTGCCCGCGAAGTCGTTGGGCGCGGCGGTGAAGGCCACGTCGGTCATTCCGTCGTTGGCCAGTTGGAGGCTGAACTTCCCGTTGCCGCGTAGGTCGGCGGTGACGATCGGCACGCCGATGTCGTTCTGGCCGTCCTGCCCGTCCCGGACCACCGTGCCGGCGAAGCGGCGGACGAAGCCGTCCGGGCCGTGGACGGTGAAGTCGTAGCGGCCGTCGGTGGCGGCCGCGTCCCACACGTACCGGGCGGTGGCGCCGGGGGCGACGGTGTACGGGGTGCCAGCGAAGGGGAACACCATGTTGGGGTAGACGGTGTACGGGAACGCCACCGCACCGTCGTTGCTCATCGTGCAGGTGACCTTGCCGGTCTTCCGGTCCACCTCCACGTCGGCCCACGGCTGGTACGGCAGGGGGCGGTGCGGGCGCTCGCCGCGCTCCTGGACGGGCATCGACTGGGCGCCGACCGCCGGCAGGACGACGCCGGGCAGCTTGGCGCCCGCGTCGGCGTTGGCCATCAGGGCCTTGGTGTCGGGCAGCTTCGGGATCGAGTACTCGGGGGCGGCGAAGTCGAAGCAGCTGGTGAGGTCACCGCAGACGGCCCGGCGCCAGGCCGAGATGTTGGGCTCGGCCACGCCGGTGACCTGCTCCATGAAGCGCAGCACCGAGGTGTGGTCGAAGACCTGGGAGTTGACCCAACCGCCGCGCGACCACGGCGAGATGACCCAGAGCGGGACGCGGTTGCCGAGGCCGATGGCCCGTCCCTGGGTGAACTCCTCGGGGGTGCCGGGCTCGGGGGTGGGCGGGACCATGTGGTCGAAGTAGCCGTCGTTCTCGTCGTACATGACCAGGAAGACGGTGTGCCGCCAGACGTCCGGGTTGGACATCAGCGACTGCAGCGCCTGGTCGACCCAGTGCGCGCCATAGGCCGGTCCGGCCTCCGGGTGCTCGGAGAACAGGTAGGGCGCGACCAGCCAGGAGACGGTCGGCAGGGTGCCGTCCTTGCAGTGGCGGTCGAAGTCGGCCGGGTCGAACTTGGTCATCGCGTTGACGTACCGCGGGTCGTCGGGCGCGAACGCGTGGAACTGCTTGAAGTAGGAGAGCGCGTTGTCGTCGTAGTCGCCGGTGCGGTCGTCCTTGCTGGGGTTGTGGTAGACGCGCCAGGTGACGCCGGCCGTCTGCAGCCGCTCGGCGTAGGTGGTCCAGTCGGCGACGGGGTTGTCGGTGACCGGGGTGTTGTCGATCCACGGGCCGGTGGTGCCGTCGCGGCCGGGGCCGGAGGTGCCGGTCCACAGGTAGAGGCGGTTGGGGTCGGTGGGGCCGGCGAGGGAGGTGAAGTAGGCGTCGCAGACGGTGAAGGCGTCGGCCAGGGCGTACTGGTAGGGGATGTCGTCGCGGGTGAAGTAGCCCATGGTGCGTTCGCCCTTGGCGGCGATCCACTTGTTCATCGCACTGTTGTTGATGGCCTGGTGGCCGGTCGCCCAGTCGTGGGCCAGGCCGCCGGCGTTCTGCGCGTTGTACTTGGCGGTGTCCATCCGGTACGGCAGCATCGCGCCGCCGTCGCTGCGGCGGGTGTCCGGCTGGCGGAACACGTCGGTGCCGTCCGGGAACCGGAGCGCCTGCTTGTCGCCGAAACCGCGGACGCCGGCGAGGGTGCCGAAGTAGTGGTCGAAGGAACGGTTCTCCTGCATCAGGACGACGACGTGCCTGACGTCCTTGATGGTGCCGGTGGCCCGGTCGGATCCGGCGGGGGCAGGAGCGGGGGCGGCTTCGGCGGTGCCAGCGGCGGACGCGGCTTCGGCCGGGGCGGCGGCCAGACCGGTCAGGGCGGTGGCGCCGACCGCCGCAGTGGCGCCGACGAAGGTTCGGCGGGAGAGCTCGGGCATCACGAACTGGCCTCTCAGAGCTGGAAGGTGGCGACGGCGGCGGCGGTGTCGGAGGGCCACTCGTTGGTGGCGGTGTTCGGCTCGGGCTGCGGCCAGTCGGCGACCAGGGTGTGCGCCTCGACCAGCTTCAACGGACCGGCGTACTGGACGTAGTCGATGCGGTCCTGCGGCTCGGGCCGGTCGCCGCGCTGCTTGCGGGTGGGCGACCAGGTGGCCCCGGGGGCCTTGGCCGGGTCGCGGTACTCCTCGCGGAAGGCGTCGGTCAGCCCGGCGGCCTCCAGGGCGACGGTGACCGGCCAGTCGAGCGGGCCGACGCCGTGGTGGGCGGCGGCGGTGGCGGCCGTCCAGTCCCGGTGGGAGGGCGAGGAGAGCGCGCCGCCCAGGACGACCGGGACGCGCCGGGCGAGGTCCGCGCGCACGGCGGCGGCCAGCAACCCGGCCTGCTTCACCCGGAGCGAGCCGTTCTCGGCGGCCACGGTCTGCGCGGCGGAGCTGCCGTCCTGGACCGCGTACGGGCCGTAGCCCGCCTCGTCCAGGTGAGCGGCCCAGAAGCGCACCTCGCGGCCGCCGGGCAGCCGGAGGGTCGCCGCGGCGGCGGGCAGGTCGGCGGTCGGCGCGGTGACGTCGGCGAGCGGGTAGCGGCTGAGGATGCCGACGCTGCCCGGGCTCTGGTAGGCGTACCAGCCGAGGGCGTCGGCCAGGGTCTTGGCCCGCTCCCCCGCGGTCTCCTGCAAGGCGAGCACGTCCAGGCGCTGGGCGAGGACCACGCGCAGCTGCTTCTCCAGTGCATCCGTGGAGGCCGCGCCCGCGTTGTGCAGGTTCCAGCTCGCGGCCTTGAGGCGGGGCGGCGCGGCCGGGTCGACGACGGGGACCAGGACGGTGACGGTGTCGGTGGCGCCCGCACTGTCCTTGACGCCGACGACGACCACCTCGGGGTTCTTGCCGGTGGTGGCGGGAGCGGTGCCGGTCAGCGTGCCATCGGCGCTGACCGAGGCCCAGGCCGGGCCGCTGACCTTGCGGAAGGCGGCGGAGCCGGGCACATTGCCGACCGGCCGGGACCAGAGGCCGCCGAGCTTGACCTGTACGGCGGCGCCCGGGGCGACCGGCGTCGCGGTGAAGGCGTCGACGGCGGCGTGCGGGCGGACGACGGCGGGCTTGGGACGGAAGCCGAACGGCGCGCTCCGGGCGAGGATGCCGTACCCGTCCTTGGCGAGGAGGTAGGCGGTGTACGGGCCGCCGGTCAGCGCGGAGGTGTCGATCTGCACGTCGCCGGAGGTGCCCGGGACGTACTTCCACAGGAGCGACGAACCGGTGCCGGGCTGCCGGGTGCCGTCGTAGATGCCGACCCAGTTCTTGGCGTCGGGCACGTCGGTCGTCCAGTGGAAGGTGAGCCGGTCGCCTTCGGTGGGGTCGGTGGATGAGGTGATGGTCAGGGCGCTGCCTGCGGCCACGGTTGTCCTGTCCGCCGCCCGGTGCCCGGTCCGCCGGGGGACGGTTCGCCGGGGCCGGGTACGGCTGGTCACGGAAGGCTGGGAGGAAGAGGTGCTCCACAGTTGGCTGTACAACTGCGGGCTGCCTCATTCATCCGAAGGCCAGCGACCTGCACATGAACGACGCATGACGGAACATCGGGCGGTACGGGAACATCCGCGCACAGCGAAAGGGCCGCGACGGGTGATCCGTCGCGGCCCTCCTACGGGTATGCGGTTGTCGGCTCTCAGCTGCCGACTGTCAGCGGTGACGCGTTGTCGGCTGTGGTGCCGTTGTCGCCGGGCTCGTGGCGCCGCTCAGGCCAGGGCGAGGAACAGCTGCCAACCGCTTCCCCGCCGGTTTCCCCCGCGCGACGTCAGCGGCGGGCCAGCCGGCGCTCGCCACCGGCGCCGGTCGCGTACGGAAGCTCGTAGTGGGCGAACACGGCGGGCTCGTCCTCGGCGGGCAGGACGTCGTCGGTGCCGATCGCCGGAGCATCCTTGACCTGGTTCTTCGCATACGCCACCCGGACGTAGTCCGGCCCGACCACGGAGCCCTCCAACGGCACGAACACCAGCCGGCGCCGAGCGGCGAAGCCCACCGTGACGGTGGCGAAGAACGGCTCGTCGCTGGCCGTCTCGACGTAGACCGACTCCAGCGTGCCGATGCGGTGGCTCTTCTCGTCGACCACGGCATGGCCACGCCACTCGCGGATGTCTGCCATTGCGATCACCACGGCCCGGACCTCCCGTCGCCGGCTGTTCCACTGCCCCGGGACTTCCATCCTGCGCCGGGAGGGACCGCGGCGCGCGGCGAGCCTCCGCGCACGCCCGGCGAGATGGAATGGACAAACGGGGGCGGCCCGACCAACCGGCACCAGGGCCGTGGCCTGGGCTGCAGGCTGTGCGCCGGCAAGGCCGCGAGTAGACCATCAGACCCTTGCGGGCAGCGGTTCCGGGCGAGGGTTCCGGGGGGCCACTCGCCGAGCTGCGGGCGGCTGCCGCCGGGTGGCGGCCGGAGGTGTGGACGATGCCGTCGCGGGCGGGGGCGAGGCACACCCGAGGAAAAGGCGGGTCTTTCGCCTCCTGGTCGGTGCTCCCGTAGGGTGCGCGGGTCGTGGTCGCGGGGAGGGCGGTTCGGAACGTGGTGGCACCGGGGGCGGTCGGGCGGCAGCGGTTGGCGGAGGCGGCGCGGGCCGCACTGGGCCGCGGGCGGCGGCTGGAGGCCGTCGAGCGGCTTGCGGGTGGCAGCAAGAAGGGCGTGTACCGCCTGGTGATGGACGATGCGGCGACGGTGGTCGCCTACCTGTGGGATGACGCCGAGAACTACTGGCCGGCGGCCGAGGGCGACAGCGACCTCACCGACCCGTTCTCCCCCGGCCTCGGGCTCGACCTGTTCGAGGCCGCGCACGCGCGGCTGGACGCGCTCGGCGTCCGGGTCCCGGCGATCCGGCTCCTGGACCGCGACGGCGTCCACGGCCCGTCGGACCTCGCGATCGTCGAGGACCTCCCGGGCGGGAACCTGGAGGACCTGCTCGCGCGCGACCCACGCTCGGCCGCCCCGGTCGTCGCCCGGCTCGGGGAGGCGCTGGAGGCGATGCGAGGTCATCGGGCGTCCGGGTACGGCAAGGTGGCTGTGGTCGACGGAGGGGGAACCTCGCGCGGTACGTCCTGCGAGGCGGTCGTCCTGGACCGTGCGCTGCGCGACCTCGCCGAGGCTGCGTCGCGCGACCGGCGGATCGCGCACACCCAAGGTCGGCTGGAGGAACGGCTGCTGGGCCTGACGGCGGCGGTGCGGCCGCGCGCGGAGTACGCGGTCGTGCACGGCGAACTCGGGCCCGACCACGTCCTGGTGGACGCGGACGGGCACCCGGTGCTGATCGACATCGAAGGCACGATGTACTTCGACGTCGAGTGGGAGCACGTCTTCCTGCGGATCCGCTTCCACGACGCCTACCGGCCGCCGGCGGTGGACGGGCTGGACGAGGCCCGGCTCGCCCTCTACACGCTGGCGCAGCGGCTGTCGCTGACGGCGGGCCCGCTGCGGCTGCTCGACGGCGACTTCCCTGACCGGTCGGCTATGGCCGGCATCGCCGAGTACAACCTCCGGCAGGCGCTGGCCCTGCTGTGACGTGGGCTCGGATCGGCTGGACGAGCAGCTCCGAAACCGGTCAGTGGTCGTAGGTGATCAGTGAGGTGATCAGTGAACGGTCCGGCCCCCTGGTGATCATGTCGACAGGTTCATCAGGTACGTCACGACCCCAACAGGGCCATCCGGCCCGGGGTGAGGACGGCGTTGTCACCGGGTCCGCCGGGTCCGCCGCGTTCGTCGGGTCCTCCGCGCTCGTCGGCTTCATCGGCTTCATCTGCTCCGTCGAGCAGGAGCGCGGCGACTGCCTGCGGCGCCTCGCGCATCGGGTTGTGGCCGGTCGGCACGTCGTGGACGGTCCATCCCGGGTCGGCGAGCAGCCGGGTGCGCTGGTCGGCAAACGGTGTGCGGTCCTCCCATCCCGAGCAGTAGACGAACTCGCGGCGGGTGACCTCGGCGAGGGCGCCCGTGAGGTGGACCGTCTGCAGGAAGGCGGCGAGCGGGTGCGGGCGGCGGCGCGGGTCGCCGTCCGGCCGCCACGGGGGTTGGACGGCGTAGCCGATGGTGGCGGCGCCGGCGACGAACGACTGCCGGTAGCCCTCGTTCATGATGGACCAGCACGACTCGCCGTCGCGCGGCACGCAGGCGTCCAGGTACACCAGGCGGGAGACCCGGCCGCCGGCGCGGTCGGCGGCGGCGGTGATCACCATCCCGCCGTAGCTGTGACCGACGAGCGTCACGTCGCCGAGGTGGGCGCGCTCCAGCAGGCGCAGCACGTCCTCGGCGTGGGTGTCGAGGTTGGCGGCGGCGATCGTGGCGGGGTCGTCGTGGGGGCGCAGGCCGGTCAGGGTCAGGGTGTGGACGGTGTGGCCGGCCCGCTCCAGCAGCGGGACCACCGCCTCGAACGCCCAGGAGCCGTGCCAACCGCCGGGTACGAGAACGAACGTCGCCATGGGACTTCCCCTTTTCGTGCTCGGCCGTGGCACCGGGGGCCACGGCTCATGACGGAAAGTCTCGTCGGCGCGCACCGTGGCGTGCCACCGATAGGCTGCCAACCGATGCCCGTTCGCCGCCAAGCCCGCCCCGGACGCCGGCACCTCACCGCGACGCTAGGGGCGTTCGTTTCAGGAGGTCGTCGACGAGGGCGATGTAGCGCTCGGGCTCCTCGGCCCAGGGCCGGTCGCCGGAGCGATTCGCCGGATCGTGGGCGAATGGAACGACCGGACGGGAAATGCCGCTCCGGCTACACCCGTCGAGTGCGCACGTCGGCGCGTGCACCCGGAGCGGGGTCACCCGAGAGTCAGAGACCGACCTGGATCTCGGCGCGGTGCCGAATGTACTCGTCGGGGTGCGAGCGGGCGATCGCGACCGCCGCCTCGACCAGGCCGTGCAGTTCCGCCGGGTAGGCGCGCGGCACGAGCGGGAGGCCGGGGAGGATGCAGCGGCGGACGTCCAGGTCCTCGTTGGCGACGAACTCCCGCAGCGCGGTCTCGTACCAGGCGTCCCGGACGCTCGCGCCCTCGTCGGCGGCGGCGCCGTTGCGCCCGTCCCCGATCGACAGGGCCGTCCAGTACCAGGCCCGCGCGGCGCCCGCCCGCTCCGGGCCGGTGCCGGTGCGCAGGTAGCCGAGCAGGGCGAGGCGGACCCGGCGCTGCCCGAAGGCGAGCAGGGCCGGCTCGACGAAGCGCCGGTTGAAGCTCGGGTTGGGGTCGTGGACCGCCGCCTCCAGCAGCGCCTCGAAGTACTCCTCGGGCAGCTCGGACCTTCCGGCGACCACCTTGTGGACCTCCCACCGGGCCGAACTCTGGTAGTCGGGACCGGGTGCGGCCTCGACCCCGAGCAGGCGGAGCAGTCGCGCGAGCCGAAGGTCGAACGCCTGAGATGCATCCGCCGTACGCCCGGGCAACGGCTGGAGAACCCGCACCTCGCCGGCCGTGTCCTTGGTTGTCACGAACATCCTCCTCATTCTGAGTCACCGGCAGACTACTCGCTGATACACCAGTTCGGGGGTCGTTTTCGGCCAGGCCAAGAACCTGATCCGCTTCTGCTGCGGAAATTTGACGGAGACTCAGCCATCAGGCTGCTCGAAATGACGCGAGTCGGCGGTGATCAGGACGGACGGCCGGGCGGGACCAGGCCGGACTGGTAGGCGATCGCGACGAGTTGGGCGCGGTCGCGGGCGTCGAGCTTGGCCATCGCCCGGTGCACGTGGGTGCGGACGGTGAACGGGCTGACGAACATCCGCTCGGCGATCTCCTCGTTGGTGAGGCCGGTGGCGGCCATCGACATCACCTCGCGCTCGCGGGCGGTGAGGACGGCAAGCCGCTCGCTCGCCGGGCCGACGGCGCCCGGGTCGGGCTGGGCCAGGAACTGGTCGATCACGGCCCGGGTGGCGGCGGGCGAGAGCAGGGCGTCGCCGGCTGCGACGGTACGGACGGCGGCGAGCAGTTCCTTCGGGTCGGCGCCCTTGCCGAGGAAGCCGCCGGCGCCCGCGCGCAGCGCCTGGGCCACGTACTCGTCGATCTCGAAGGTGGTGAGGATGAGCACCCGGGTGCCCGACAGTTCCTCGTCGCCGCAGATCGCGGCGGTGGCGCCGAGGCCGTCGGCGCCGGGCATCCGAATGTCCATCAGGACGATGTCGGGCCTGGTGGCCCGGGCGAGCTCGACGGCCTCGCGCCCGTCGGCGGCCTCGCCGACCACCTCCATGTCCTCCTCCGCGTCGATCAGCATGCGGAAGGCGCCGCGCAGCAGGGCCTGGTCGTCGGCGAGGAGCACCCGGATGGTCATGCGTGGTCCCTGTCCTCTCGGACCGCGCGTGCCGGTCGGGCGGCGCGGTCCTGTCCTTCGGCTTCGTGCGTACGGGCGGCGCGGTCCTGTCCTTCGGCTTCGTGCGTACGGGCGGCGCGGTCCTGTCCTTCGGCTTCGTGCGTACGGGCGGCGCGGGCGGTTCGGGGGCTGCAGAGGGGCGCGGCGCCGCCTCCCCGAACGGCGTGATCCTGTCCACCGGCCCCCGGCGAGCCGACCCCGCGGGCACCGGCCCCTGGTGAGCCGGCCCCGTGTGCACCGGCCGGGTGCGGACCGGCCGCACCGGCATGGGCCGGGCCGTCGTCGAGGGCGCCGGTGCGCAGGGGGAGTTCGGCGGTGACCAGGAAGCCCCCGTCAGGCCGTCGGTCGGCGCTGAGCCGACCGCCCACCGCGCCGGCCCGCTCGCGCATGCCGATCAGGCCGAAGCCGCTCTCGCCCGGGGCGGGCTGGGGCAGCAGTGCGGCGCGGGGGCTCCCGGTCGCGGCCGGACGGCTGTTGGCGACGCTGACCGTCACCCGGCTCTCGCTGTAGGCGAGGGTGACCTCGGCGTCGGCGCCGTGGGCGTGCTTGGCGACGTTGGTCAGCGACTCCTGGACGATCCGGAAGGCGGTGAGGTCGACGCCGGGCGACAGCGGCCGGGCGTCACCGCGGACGGTGAGGCGGACCGGCAGCCCGGCCCGCTCGAAGGAGCCGAGCAGCTCGGGCAGCCGGTCCAGGCCCGGGGTGGGTTCGAGCGGGGCGGGCTCCTCGGCGCGGCGCAGCAGGCCGACGGTGGCGCGCAGCTCCTGCAGGGCCGAGCCGGTGGCGTCGGTGATGTGGCTGAGCACCTCGCGGGCCTGCACCGGGTGGTTGTCCATGAGGTGGACGGCGATGCCGGCCTGGGCGTTCGCCAGGGCGATGTGGTGCGCGACCACGTCGTGCAGGTCGCGGGCGATCCGGATCCGCTCGTCGGCGACCCGGCGGCGGGCCTCCTCCTCGCGGGTGCGTTCGGCGCGTTCGGCGCGTTCCTCGATGGCCGCGAGGTGGGCGCGGCGGTTGCGGATGGAGTCGCCGAGGGCGCCGGGCAGCAGGGCCCAGGCCAGGACGCTGATCCGCTCGCCGATCGGGCCGCCGGGGCCGAGCAGCAGGGAGATCCCGGTGAGCAGGACGGCGGTGGCGATCGAGGCGCGCAGGGCGGTGGCGCGGTCGGTGCGGACGGCGAGGAAGTAAAGCGCGAGCAGGAGGGGGGTGGCCAGCATGGGGGTGAGCCGGGGGCTCGTCCCGGCGAGCACCATCGTGCAGAGCAGTGTGACGGCGACGACCGCGCGCGGGAAGCGGCGGTGGGCGAACACGGCGACGGCGGAGACCAGGGCGATCACGCCGGTGGCCGGGTCGGGCATGGTGACGGGCCCGTTGGTCTGGTCGACGGTGGCGCCGAGCGCGGTGACCGTGATCAGGGCGGCTCCGCCGACGGCGTCGAGCAGCCGCGGGTGGTCGCGGCGCAGGCGCTGCCAGGTGTCGGTCATGGTCGTGCTCTCCGGGTCGGGGGCCCTGGCCGCAGCCTCGCCGGGCTCGCCAGTTCGTGCCGCGCCGCGTCCGGGTGAGGGCGGCGGGCCGGACCGGGGACCTCCGCGCGGGCGGCGGCCCCCGACAGCAACGGTAACGGTAGGGGCTCGAACCAGTGTCGAGCCGGACGGGGCAAGCAGTGCCGAGCGAGGCGAGCTGTGCCGGCCGGCGCCAGCGGTGCCGACCGGGTCCGGACGGGTCCGGGCGTGTTCCGCCCGGCCCCGTCCTGCCTGCCTGCCTGCCTGCCTGCCTGCCTGCCTAGACGGTGACCGACTCCGGGGCCGGGGCCGGTTCGGAGGCGGGCGGCTGCAGCTTGCTGCCCTCGACGTCCACGTCCGGTATCAGCCGGTCGAGCCGACGCGGCAGCCACCAGGCACGGCGGCCGAGCAGGGCGAGGACGGCCGGGACGATGGCCATCCGGACCACGAAGGCGTCGAAGGCGACGGCCGCGGCGAGCCCCAGGCCCATCATCTTGATCATCGGCTCGCTCATCCCGATGAAGCCCGAGAAGACGGCGATCATGATGAAGGCGGCGGCGGTGACCACCCGGGCGTTGTGCCGGAAGCCGGTGACGATCGCCTCGCCGGGCTCCTCGCCGTGGACGTAGCCCTCCCGGATCCGGGTGACCAGGAACACCTCGTAGTCCATGGCGAGGCCGAAGACCACGCCGATCATGAAGATCGGCATCATGCTCATCACCGGGCCGGTCTGCTCCACGCCGACCAGGTCGGCCAGCCAGCCCCACTGGAAGACCGCGACCACGGCGCCGAGGGCGGCGGCCACCGAGAGCAGGAAGCCGAGCGCCGCCTTCAGCGGGACGAGCACG
This sequence comes from Kitasatospora sp. NPDC051164, assembly GCF_044455625.1. Taxonomy (NCBI): domain Bacteria; kingdom Bacillati; phylum Actinomycetota; class Actinomycetes; order Kitasatosporales; family Streptomycetaceae; genus Kitasatospora; species Kitasatospora sp. NPDC051164. Next base: position 37,805 of record NZ_JBITFB010000005.1, read on the forward strand.
GAGCGGAAGACCACCAGCAGCAGGAGGACGGCGAGGCCGACCACCACGGCGAGGTAGGGCACCAGTGCGTCCGTGAGCTTCTGCGAGACGTCGATGTTCATCGCCGTCGTACCGCTGACCAGGACCGTCGCGCCGGTGGCCGACTTCAGGGCGGCCGCGTCGCCGCGGATGGCGTGCACGATGGCCTTGGTCTCGGCCTCGCTCGGGCCGGTCGCCGGTATCGCGTTGAGCAGGGCCGTGTCGCCGGCCTGGTTGAACATCGGCGGTGTCACGGTGACGACGCCCGGCAGGCCGGAGACCCTCTGGGAGACCTCGTTCGCCGCGGCCTTCGGGTCGGCGACGCCCTTGGCGTCCACCAGGACGGTCAGCGGGCCGTTGAAGCCCGGGCCGAAGCCCTCGGAGAGCAGGTCGTAGGCGCGGCGCTGGGTGGTGGAGATGGGCTTGGCCTCGTCGCCCGGCAGGCCGAGCCGTAGGTCGAGCGCGGGGGCCGCGAGCACGCCGAGTCCGATCACGCCGCCGAACAGCACCGCGAGCGGGCGGCGCAGCACGAACCGGGCCCAGCGGGCGCCGCCGTTCTCCTTGGTCGCCTCCCGGGCGGCGACGCCGCGGGCCTTGCGGACCTTGCGCGGCAGCACCTTGCGGCCGAGGAAGCCGAGCAGCGCCGGGACCAGGGTGAGCGCGACCAGCACGGCGATGACGACCGTCCCGGCGGCGGCCATGCCCATCTTGGCGAGGATCGGGATGCCGACCACCGACAGCCCGGCGAGGGCGATCACCACGGTGAGGCCGGCGAACACCACGGCGGACCCGGCGGTGCCGACGGCCCGGCCGGCCGCCTCCTGGGGGGTCCGGCCCTCGGTGAGCTCGGCCCGGTAGCGGGAGACGATGAACACCGCGTAGTCGATGCCGACCGCGAGGCCGAGCATCATGGCGAGCGTGCCGGTGGTGCTGGACAGGCCGAGGGTGCTGCCGAGCGCGGTGATCAGCGCCATGCCGAGGCCGACGCCGACGACCGCCGTGAGCAGCGGCAGGCCGGCCGCGACCAGCGAGCCGAAGGTGATCACCAGCACGACGGCGGACAGTGCCATGCCGATCGTCTCGCTGCTGCCGCCCGCGCCGGGCTTGGCCGTCAGCGCGTTGCCGCCGATCTCGACCTTGAGCCCGGCGTCCCGGCCGTGCTGGGCGGCCTGCTCCAGGGCGTGGGTGGCGCCCTGGGACAGCTCGCCCGCCTTGACGGAGTAGTTCACGGTCGCGTACGCAGTGCTGCCGTCCTTGGAGACGACGCCCGCCTTGAAGGGGCTGACCGCCCCGGTGACCTGCTCGGCGTGGGCGAGCTCGTCGACCGTCCGCTCCACCGCCTGCTGGTGGGGCGCGGCGGTGATCTTCTGCCCGGAGGGCGCGACGAACACCAACCTGGCCGAGGCGCCGTCGGCGTGACCGCCGGGGAAGCGCTCGTTCATCAGGTCGAAGGCCTTCTGCGCTTCCGTGCCGGGCATCGCGAAGCCGTCGTCGGGTGCGGCGGGCGCCTTGGCCGCCAGGACTCCGCCGACCGCCAGCACGGCGACCCAGAGCAAGGTCACCAGCCGGCGCCGGACGAAGGCCCATCGGCCCAGGCGGTAGAGGAACGTGGCCACGGGAGAGCGGACTCCTTCGGATGCGGTGTCTCGGTACAGGGCGCGCCGCGGGCGGGCCGTACGCCCCCTGAGGACGCAGTCCGCCGCAGCATGACCAATCCTTGATCGCCGACCCCTGCTCCGTCGTCGTCCCTGCGCAGGCCGTTTGCGTACTGCGGACGCAGTACGGCCGTCCCCCGGACGGAGGAGCGCACGCCCTGCGTCGGGAGTAGCCCTCCTACCTGCGGAGGAAGCAGCCGGGTCACCCGTGCGGGGGGCGACGACAGGCCGTGACCCGGCCGGGCGAAGTAGCGTGATGTGCCTGACCCGACCGCTTTTGTGCGGTTCGGGATGATCCGACCCGATCGGTGCTGCGTCGGCAGCCCCGCCGCCGGAGGTGCCCCATGGGCGTGCCAGCCGCCCGCATCGTGTTCGACGAGAGCGACCGCGCGGCCGTCGCCGAGGCGGTGACCGAGATGCTCACCACCGGTGCCCTGACCCTCGGTCCCTGGACCGAGCGCTTCGAGCAGGGCTTCGCCGCCGAGCACGGCGCCTCCCACGCCGTCGCGGTGAGCAGTGGCACGGCGGCGCTGGAGATGATCCTGCGCACCGTCGACGTCCGGGGCCGCGACGTGGTCGTCCCCGCCCTCACCTTCTACGCGACCGCCGGCGCGGTGCTCCACGCGGGCGGGCGCCCGGTGTTCGCCGACGTCGACCCGGCCACCCTCGCGCTCTCCCCCGAAACCCTCGAGGAGGCCCTCACCCCGGACACCGCCGCCGTCGTGCTGGTGCACATCGGCGGGCTGGTCACCCCGCAGGTCGACGCCCTGCGGGCACTCTGCGACCAACGCGGCATCCCGCTGGTCGAGGACGCCGCGCACGCCCACGGCAGCAGCGTCAACGGGCGCGCCGCCGGGACCTTCGGGCTGGCCGGAGCCTTCTCCTTCTACCCGACCAAGGTCACCACCAGCGGTGAGGGCGGCATGATCCTCACCGAGTCGCCGGAGTTGCGCGACGAGGCCCGGATCTACCGTGACCAGGGCAAGGGCTCCTTCACCACCAACCACCACGTGCTGCTCGGCTACTCCTGGCGGATGAGCGAGCTCCACGCGGCGGTCGGCGCCGTGCACCTGCGCCGGCTCAAGGAGTTCATCGAGACCCGCCGGGCCGTCGCCCGTCGCTACGACGCGGCGCTGGCCGGGCCGGACGGCCTGCAGCCGGTGCTCGAACCGCCCGGCTGCCGTGGCAACTACTACAAGTACGTGGTGCTGCTGCCGCCCGGCACGGATCGTGCGGCGTTCAAGCGGGCGGTCGCCGAGGAGCACGGCGTGCGGCTGTCCGGCGAGGTCTACGACCTGCCGCTGCACCTGCAGCCCGTGCTCGCCCCGTACCGGCGCGGGCCCCTGCCCGTGGCCGAGGACCTCTGCGCACGGCAGGTCTGCCTGCCGGTGCACTCCGACATGACGGAGGACGAGACGGAGCAGGTCATCGGAGCCGTCTCGGCAGTGTACCGGCGGTCGGCCGGTTAGCCGGCCGGCCGGAGCGAAGGGAGCAAGAACGTGCGGATAGCCGTCACCGGGGGCTGCGGATTCATCGGCTCACACGTCGTGGACCACCTGATCGCGGCCGGCCACGACGTCCTCGCGGTGGACACCACCGACCAGTACCTCAACCCCGACGCCGAACACGCGCGGATCGACGTCCTCGACCTGAAGGCTCTCACCTCCGCCCTGGCGGGCAGCGAAGTGGTCTACCACCTCGCCGCGATGGCCGACGTCGAACAGGTCTCCGCCGACCCGGTCCGCGCCGTGCGGACCAACATCGACGGCACCGAGGCCGTCCTGGAAGCCGCGCGGCGCAGCGGCCTCAGCCGCACCGTGCTCGCGAGCACCGTCTGGGTCTACGGCGCCGCCCTCGGCGGCGAGCAACTCGGCGGCGAAGAACAGGAATTGGACGAGCACGTCCCGATCGAGCTGGAGCACAGCGGCCACCTCTACGTGGCCACCAAGCTCGCCGCCGAAATGCTGGTGCACAGCTACCGCGAGCTGTACGGGCAGCACTTCACCATCCTGCGCTACGGCATCCCGTACGGACCCCGGATGCGCGACGAACTGGTCGTCGCACGGTTCGTCCAGGCCGCGCTGGCCGGGCGGCCGATCACCATCGCCGGCGACGGACGCCAGAGCCGCAACTTCGTCTACGTCGAGGACCTCGCCGACGCCCACGTCCGGGCCCTGTCCCCCGCCGCCGAGGACCAGACCTTCGCCCTCGAAGGCTCCACCGCCGTCTCCGTACGCAACATCGCCGACACCGTCGACGAACTGCTCGGCCCCGTCAGCATCGAACACATCGGCGGCCGGAAAGCCGACTACACGGGCCGTCGGATCTCCTCCGCACAAGCCAAGCGACTGCTCGGCTGGTCACCGCGGACCAACTTCGCGGACGGCGTGCGACGGTACGCCGACTGGTACCGGGCCGCCACCGCCGCGTCCACCACCACCTGACCGGGACCACCCGATGCCGCACGCCCTGCTGATCTCCGGCTCGCTCGGCCAGGGCCACGACGTGATGGCCCAGGCCTGCGCCGACACCCTGCGGGACCGCGGCTGGACCACCGACACCGTCGACGCCATGGCCCTGCTCGGCGAACGCTCGGGCGCCGCCGGGGAGGCGGTCTTCCGCCACCTGCTCGGCCTCCCCGGGGTGTACGACGCCTTCCACTTCTCGGCGCTGCGGCCGGGCACCCGGATCGCCCGGCTCACCGACGCGGCGGCCCGCACCCGGCTCGTCCCGGCACTGCGGAAACTGGTCGAGACCCAGCGGCCGCAGCTCGTGGTCTCGGTGTTCGCCACCGCGACCTCGGCGGTCAACCGGCTGCAGGGGTGGGGACAGGGACGGGAGTTCCGGCACTTCGTGTTCTGCACCGACGTGACGCCGCACCGGCTCTGGGTACAGGAGGGGACGGACCTGTTCCTGGTCACTTCCGAGGTCGCCGCCTGCGCGGTGCGGCGGTACCGCCCGGACGCCGACATCGCCGTCGTGCCCGCGCCGCTGCGGCAGCCGTTCTACCACCCGCCGGGACGCGCCGAAGCACGGAACGAGCTGGGCGTACCGGCGGACGTCCCCTGCGTCCTGCTGATGTCCGGCTCCTGGGGGCTCGGCCCGCTCGCCCGCACCGCCACCTCACTCGCCGCCACCGGGCCGCACGTGCTCGCGGTCGCCGGACGCAACCGCGCACTCGAGCAGCGCCTCCGAGCCGCCGCCCACCGGCAGCCCCGGCTGCACCCGTTCGGCTACACCGACCGGATCCCCGCGCTGATGACCGCCGCCGACCTCGTCGTCACCAGCTCCGGCGACACCTGCAGCGAAGCCCGCGCACTCGGCCGACGACTGCTGCTCCTCGACGTCGTCCAGGGCCACGGGCGCGACAACCTCCAGCACGAACTCGAACTCGGCCACGCCGACGTCACCTCCGCCCGCCCGTCCGACGTCGTCCGCAATGCCCTCGCGGCCCTGAAGCGGCCCTCCCCCGTGCCCTCGCCCGGCGCCACGCCGACGGGATGGCAGGCAGGGTTCGCGGAGGCACTGCGGCGGGTGGGGCTGGGGTAGGTCGCGCGCACCGTGCCGGCACGGGCGCGAGCCCGGCTAGCCGGGCGGCACCGCGTGGTCGCGGAGCGGGCCGAGGGTGAGGTGGCGGGTGCGGCAGTGGCCGGCGATCAGGGGTAGGGCGGCGAGGGTGGCGCGCCAGGAGTCGGGGGCGGAGGTGCAGTCGGAGTCGTGGAGGAGGAGGGTCGCGCCGCCGGTCAGGCCGGGGCGGGCGGTCGCGTAGACGGAGGCGCCGGTGGCCTCCGCCGTCCAGTCGCGGCCCCAGGCGGTCCACAGCACGCTGCGCAGGCCCAGGCGGCGGGCGGCCAGGGCCGGGCCGGCGGTCAGGACGCCGTACGGCGGGCGGTACCAGAGCGGGCGGGCGCCGCAGAGGTCGGTCACCGCCTCGCTTGCGCGGCGCAGTTCGCGCAGGTCGCGGGCGGGGGCCGGGTACCACTGCTGCCGGTGGTGCCAGCCGTGGACGGCGACCTCGTGGCCGCGCCGCACCAGCTCGCGGCCGAGCGCGGGGGCCCGTTCCAGCATCGCGCCCAGCAGGAAGAAGGTGGCGCGGACGCCGAGTTCGTCCAGCGTGTCGAGGACGTACGGGGTGCTACGCGGGTCGGGGCCGTCGTCGAAGGTCAGGGCGATGTGGCCGGGGGCGGTGCCGTGGCCGGCCGTGCGGCGCGCCAGGGTGCGGCGCAGCGGCGGGAGGCGGACGGCGGCCGGGGCGAGGTGCAGCAACTCCACCCCGGCCACGGCGGCCCCGGCGAAGACGGCCTTCGTGATGACCGCCTCGGTGCTGACGGCCCCGGCGCTGACGGCCTCGGTGGCGACGCCCATCCGGCGCTCACCCGAAGCGGGAGGCCATCCGGCGGAACACGCCCGGGGCGACGCCGTGGATGCGGGCCGGGAAGCCGAGCCAGTGCGGCACGTACAGGCGGTCGCGTTCGGTGCTGATGGTCGCGACCACGGTGTCCGCGACCCGCTCCGCCGAGACGGGGCGCGGCCGCTCCCGCTGGTACGGCGTGCCGCGCCGGTCGAAGAACGGGGTGTCCACCGCCCCCGGGAGTACCAGGCGCACCCCCACGCCCGTACCGCGCAGCTCGTACCAGAGGCTCTCCGCGAACATGGTCAGGCCGCCCTTGGTGGCCGAGTAGCCCGATTCGTCGCGCACGCCGACCTGGCCGGCCATCGAGCCGAGCAGCACGATCCGGCCGTGGCGGCGCTCCAGCATGCCGGGCAGGAGCAGGCGGACCAGGCGCAGCGGGGCGGCGAAGTTGACCTCGAACATCCGGTCCAGGGTGTCGAGGGGGGTGTCCGCGAACGGGCCGCGCCAGCCGAGGCCGGCGCTCGCGACCAGGGCGTCCACCCGGCCGGCCTCGGTCAGGGCGGCGTCGGCGAGGCGGCGCGGGCCGTCCGGCTTGCTCAGGTCCTCGGGCAGGGCCAGGCCGCCGGTGCGGTCGGCGACCTCGTCGAGGCGGGCGCGGTCGGTGCCGGAGAGCAGGGTGTGCCAGCCGGCCTCGGCCAACCGGATGGCGGTGGCGAGGCCGATCCCGGAGGAGGCGCCGGTGATCAGCGCGACGGGACGCTCGGTCGGTACCGACCGCCGAGATCCGGGGTGGGGTTCCGATCGGGGTTCCTCCGCCATCGCGCACCTGCCGCTCTGAGGCCGTGTCGCCGTCCGATTTGTCCGGCAAGTCACCTTCGCACGGCGGAGTCGTCCGGGCTACCGGGGCGGGACGGCCGACTCCGCCTCGGCGCCCGGGTACGGCATCGACAGCTCGGCCGACTCGCCCTCGAGTTCACCGAAACGGGACAGCAGGAAAGTGCCGCCCACCGCCACCGCGAAGCCCGTCAGCGCGCACCACTCGAACCCGGGGCGCGCGGCGTCGCCGAGCGCCGCCACGCCGACCAGGGCCGGGCCGAAGGTCTCGGCCACCGTCCCGGCGGCGGTCGCGGCCGTCACCGTGCCGCGCTGCAGGGCCAGTGCGTACGCGAGATAGCCGCCGAGGCCGCCGACGGCCAAGGCGTAGGCGGCCGGGTCGGAGAGGACCGCGAGCGGGCCGGAGGCATCCAGGACGCGCACCGCGAGGCTGGTCACCCCGAAACCGACCCCGGCCAGCAGGCCCAACCCGGCGGCCGCCACGGTGCCGTCCCGGCGCACCAGCACGAGGGTGGCCAGCAGCATGACGGCGGTGGTGGCGAGCAGCGACCAGTGGAACGCCGCCGGGGCGTCGTTCCGGCCCTCCTTGCCCGAGCCGAGCGCCAGCAGGGTGAGGCCGACGACGACGACAACGATGCCCGCGACGTCCCCCCGGCGCAGGCGCGCTCCCAGCAGCCAGACGGCGGCCAGGGCCGTGACGGCCAGGCTGGCGTTGGTGACGGCCTGCACCAGGAAGAGCGGAAGGCTGCGCAGCGCCACGATGCTCAGCACGAAGCCGGCGATGTCCAGCACCGTCCCGACCAGGAACTGCCACGACCGCACCAGCGCGGCCAGCAGCCCCGCCCGCACCCGGTCGGCACGCGGGGCCGACCGTGCCCCGCGCGCCTGGAAGACCGCCCCGAAGCCGAAGCAGACGGTCGCGACCAGCGCGGTGGTGAGTCCCAGCAGCATGCGTCTCCCAGCCTCGCGGGACAGCATCGGTCCACCACCAGTCTGTCCCCGGGGCGACGCGGGCGCACGGGTGAGTAAGGGGCGTCAGCGAGTGGCAGCGGGTGGACCCCGCACGGGCGGGACGGGCGGTGCTGCGGGTCGGGGCACGGAACAGCAGCCGCGGCCGCCGAGGGCGGGGCCGGGCGGCGACGGCGCGCACGTGGTGCGGGCCGTCGCCCGGCCGGTGCGGGGGTGGCACGTCGGGCGCGGGGTTACCCGAGGACGGGGGCGAGCAGGGCGGCGGTCTTCGCGACGAGGGGTTCGTCCTTGGGGGCGGCGGCGTCCGCGGGCTTGGTGGTGAGGACGGCAAGGAGGACGGGGGCTCCGGTCGGGGTCCAGGCAATGCCGACGTCGTTGGTGGTGCCGTAGCTGCCGGTGCCGGTCTTGTCGGCGAGGGTCCAGTCCTGCGGCAGGCCCTCGCGGAAGCGGTGGGTGCTGGTGGTGTTGGCCCGCAGCCAGGCGGTGAGCCGGTCGCGCTTGGCCGGTGGGAGCGTGCGGCCGAGGGCGAGGCGGCCGTAGGTGCGGCCGATGGCGTGCGGGCTGGTGGTGTCGGTGATGCGGTCGGGCTCGGCCGTGTTGAGTTCGGGCTCCCAGCGGTCCAGCCGGGTGACGCGGTCACCGATCGAGCGGCAGAAGCGGGTGACGGCCGTCGGTCCGCCGAGTTCGCGGAGCAGCAGGTTGCCGGCGGTGTTGTCGCTGTGGTCGAGGGCGGCCGCGCAGAGTTCGGCGACGGTCATGCCGCTCGCCAGGTTGCCGGGCTCGCCGGTGATCGGTGCGCCGCCGGCCCGGTCGACATCGGCCTGGGTGTACCGGATCCGCCGGGCGAGGAACTCGCCGTCGCGGTCGAGGTCGCGCAGGACGGCGGCGACGGCGACGGTCTTGAAGACCGAGCAGATCGGGAACAGTTCGTCGGCGCGGTAGTGGACGGTCCGGCCGGTGGTCAGGTTCCGGGCGTAGACGCCGAGCCGGGCGGAGTGCTCCTGTTCGAGGGCGGCGAGCCGGCGGTGGAGGTCGGAGCCGTCGGGCGTACCCGGGGCGGACGCAGCGTAGGCCGGTCGGCCGCTGGTGGACGCGGCGCGGGCCGGTCCGCCGGTCGCGGCCGTGACGGCGACGGCCGCCCCGAGGCCGAGGACCGCGCGGCGGCTGTGACGGCGGTGGCGGGCTTCCGAAGGCTGCGAGTACATGGTGCCCCTCTGGTCGAGTGTCGCGGCGCGAACCGCCTTCTCGATCACAGGACGCTACGGGGGCCCGGGTGGTTCGTCGACCATGGGTCAGGGCCGGAGGGCCACCGCCGCGTACGCCGAGGCCTCCGGGGCGGAGACCGGGGGTTCGTCCGCCGAGGGCCGCCACTGGGGGGTGGGGACGACGCCCGGGGCGAGGAGGGTCCAGCCGTCGAAGAAGCGGGCGACCTCGGCGCGGGTGCGGGCCTGGACGGCGGTGCCGCCGGACCCGTAGATGCGGACCAGGTTGGCGATGTCCTCGGGGGCGAAGTCGGGGGTGGTGTGGGTCACCACCAGGGCGCTGCCGGGGGCCAGGACGGATTTGAGGTGCTCGATGATCTCGTACGCGCCGCGGGCGTCGGGGACGAAGTGGAGCAGGGCGTTGAGGGAGAGCGCGACGGGGCGGTCCAGGTCGATGGTGTCGCGCAGCCCGGGGGCGGCGAGCAGCCGGGTGACGTCGGTGACGTCGGCCTCGACGTAGGCGGTGCGGCCCTCGGGGGTGCCGGTGAGCAGGGCCTGGGCGTGCGAGAGGACGATCGGGTCGTTGTCGGCGTAGACGACGCGGGCGTCCGGCCGGACGCGTTGGGCGACCTCGTGGAGGTTGGGCGAGGTGGGGATTCCGGTGCCGATGTCGAGGAACTGGTCGAGGCCGGCCTCGGCGAGGGCGCGGGTCGAGCGGTGCATGAAGGAGCGGTTGGCGCGGGCGCCGGTGCGCAGCCAGGGCGCGACGGCGAGGGCGTGTCCGGCGGCCTCGCGGTCGGCGGCGAAGTTGGTGAAACCGCCCAGGAAGTAGTCGTACATCCGGGCCGAGTGCGGCACGTTCAGCCGCAGGTCCACCCCGTCGTAGAGACCCATCGTTTCCCCCTCGGTACCTCGATCGCAACCGACCGATTGCTGCCCACGGTATCCGGGGACCAATCCCTGCGGGGCCAATCCCGGCGGGACCGATTCAACCAGTCGCCAGATCCCATGAGATGACAATCTGTATTCACTTTGCAGCCTGGAGTAACAGGCCTGATGGAATGAGGATGGGCACGGACAGCCCGACCCTCGGGTGGCCGGGTGAGCAGCCGACGGCCACGGAAAGCAGGATCGATGACGATCGACAGGGGTGCCCCGGTGCGCGGGTACCGGGGCGGGGCGGCAGTGGACTGCGCCGGCGGGAACGGGCCGGAGCGAGGGGTCGGCGGGGACCTCGGCCTCAGCCTGGACCTCACCTACGCCGCGTTCTGCGAGACGCATGAACCCGCTTGGCACGCCCTCGCGTTGACCAGGATAGGCAGCCAGGCCGACGCCGCGCTGGTGGTCAAGGTGGTGAAGGCCGACCTGGCCCGCTGCTGGCCACAGGTGCTGCGGTTCGAGGAACCGGCCGCGTACGCCTGGCGGTTGGCCAACCGGCAGGTCTCGGACTGGGTCGCCGCCGAGGAGCCGGTGGAGGTGGAGGCGGTCACCTTCGCGGCGGTGATCAATGCGTTCAAACAGGTGGCCAACGGGCTGCTGCACAGCGAGGCGGACGAGGTGCGGCTGTACGCGGCGATCCTCGAACTGCCGGACCGACAAAGGGATGTGGTGATCCTGCGCTACCTGCTGGGTCTGCACGTAAAGGTGATCGCGGCGTACCTGGGAGGGCCCGTGGCGACGGTGCACTCCAACCTGCGGCATGCCCGAGAACGGCTGGCGCGCCGGCTCGGGGTGGGCGAACTCCCGGACCGTGGCGACGAACTGTGACGGGCCGACGGACGACCGCATCGCCGGGCGGGGCGTGCACCACGGGCGGGGGGCGTGCGGTCCTCCGCGTGCCACGGCCCCAACGCGCCCACGCCGAGCGGATCGCCGAGGTCCGCCAGGCCCGGCTGACGGCCGCGCCGACCCACCTGCCGTCAGAGCACGAGCAGGCCGCCTTCGAGCTGGGCCTGGTGGTGGCCCTGCTCCTGGGCGCGCCGGACGCCTCGCGCGGACTCGACCTGCTGGTGAACGCGCGCCGGATCCAGCCGGAGGGGGCGGAGGTGTTCGGCGCACTGCTGTACGCCACCGGCAAGGAGGAGGGCGCCGAGTTCTGGTGGCGCTTCGCGGCGGGCTCGGGCAGCGGGACGGCCGCGTACTGCCTGCACCTGCACCACCTGATGCTCGGCGAGACCGACGACGCGGACTACTGGCGGGCCTGGTCGAACCAGCTGTCCACGGCCGAACGCCCGCCCGGGCCAAGGCCGTTGCGGATGAGCCGACCGCTACTGCCGGAGGACGTACGGCGCGACATCCTGTCCCGGGTGCACCGGGGGCTGGCGCCGCAGCTGCCGCCCGCACTGGTCGCCGTGATCGACCGGCTGCCACTGCAGGGCGACGACGACGCGGAGGAGGTCCCGAGCCCGTGGGGGCTCACCTCGGGGGCGACCTCCGCATGTTCGTGGGACCTCTCGCGGGGGCTCGGCGACGGCGGCGAGGGTTCGCCGAGGCACTCGCCGGAGTGAACGACGCGGCACTCGCGAGAGTGAGCGCCGACGATTCGCGAGAGTGAGCGGCGAAGACTCGTGAGGATGAGCGGCCCGTGGCTGCCCGCGATCATCCCTTCAGGTGAGTGCGGACAACCGGGCGACGATCTCCGGGTCGCGTCCGCTTCCGGCGTGGAACTCCTCGCCGTCCGACGTCACCCGCCGGATGACGTAGTGGTGCGGCGCCATCGCGGTGTCGCGGCCGGGCAGGGCGGCGACGACGGCCCGGTGGGCGGCGGCGGGGTCGAGCGCGGGGTCGTCGGTGACGATCTCGGCCACCTACCACGTCGACCGGGCCGTCGACTCCGTCGAACTCGGTGACGGCAGAAGGCTGTTCACCGCGATGTCGGAGGAGCGGGTGCTGGCCGCCTGCCCGGACGTGCTGGACTGCACGGTGGTGACGGTCCGGGACGGCGATCGCGTGGTCACCGACGTCCTGCTGCTCCTCACCGAGGACGCCGACCAGGCCGTGAACCGATCGGCCGACCTGGCCGTAGAACAGGCCGTAGACCACGCCGCCGAGCAGGCCGTAGACCACGCCGCCGACCGGGCCGCCGACCGCACCAAGGCCGTCGTCGCCGCGTTGGACGAGGCCGCCGCCGCGACCGTCCGCCGGGTGCTGGTGGTCTCCCCGGAGGACCTCCCGCTCGGCCCGACCGGCAAGGTCCGCAAGGTCCTGCTGCGGCAGCGCCACCTCGCGGCGGTGCAGGCATGAGCGAGCGCCGCAGCGGTGCAGGCACGACCCCGCGCCGCGGCGCCGTCGTCACCGGCATCGGCCTGGTCTCCCCGCTCGGCCGCAAGCCCGCCGAGGTGTTCGAGGCGCTGGCCGCCGGCCGCTCCGGCGTCCGCGCCGTGCCCGAGGGCCACGCCGCGCACGGCTGGCTGCCCGCCGCCGGGATCGCCCCCGCCGTGGACGGCCGGGAGGTGCTGGCGCCCACCGAGACCCGCTGCGTGGACCGCTTCGTGCTGCTCGGCCTGGCCGCCGCCGACGACGCGCTGGCCGACGCCGGCCTGGTGGTCGGCCGGGACGCCGACCCGCACCGCACCGCCGTGGTGCTGGCGACGGGCGGCGGCGGGCTGGAGACCTTCGAGCGGCAGTCGCACCGCCGGCTGGAGCGCGGCCGCCCGGGTGTCAGCCCGTACCTGCTGCCGGGCATGCTCTCCAACATGGCCGCCGCCCGGGTCGCCATCAAGCACGGCGTCCGCGGCTACAGCTCCGCCGTGGTGACGGCCTGCGCGGCCGGTGCCCAGGCGATCGCCGAGGGGCTGCGGCTGATCCGGGCCGGCGACGCGGAGGTCGTGGTGTGCGGCGGCACCGAGTCCTCGCTGCACCCGACGATCGCCGCCGCCTTCACCAACGCCCGCGCCCTGGCGCACGGTTGGGACGATCCCGAGCAGGCCGGTCGGCCCTTCGACGCCCGGCGCAACGGCTTCGTGCTGGGCGAGGGCAGCGCCGTCCTCGTCCTGGAGAGCGCCGAGCACGCCGAGGCACGCGGCGCAGCCGGCTACGCGGAGGTCCTCGGCTGGGGCGCCTCCACCGACGCCCACCACCCGACCATGCCCCGGCCCGACGGCACCGGCGCCGCCGACGCGATGCGCGCCGCGCTCGCCAACGCGGGCCTGGCCCCGGGCGACATCGACTACGTGAACGCCCACGGCACCGGCACCAAACTCGGTGACGTGGCCGAGACCGCGGCCCTGCGCGCCGTCTTCGGCGCGCACCCGCCCGCGGTCAGCTCCACCAAGGGCGCCACCGGCCACCTCCTCGGCGCCGCGGGCGCGTTGGAGGCGGCGGTGACCGCCCTGGCGGTGGCGAGGGGGACGCTGCCGCCCACGCTCAACCTGACCGACCCCGACCCGGCCTGCGACCTGGACCACGTCCGGGGCGCCGCCCGGCCCGCCCGGGTGCGCGCCGCGCTGAGCAACGCCTTCGCCTTCGGCGGCCACAACCTCAGCCTCATCCTCGGCCCGGCCGCCACCCGGGCCGCCCGGTAACCGCCGCCCGGCCCGACCTGCCACCCATCCCTCCGGGGGGAGATCCCGTTGTCCGTCCAGACCATCACCCACGCCGAGTTCCACTGCGCCGACGCCGACAAGACCGCGGCCGGACTCTGCGCCGACTACGGCTTCGCCACCGACGCCCCGGCGACCGCACCGGACGGCACCCGCACCGTCGAGCTGCGCCAGGGCACCATCCGTCTGCACCTGGCCTCCGCCGCCGACCCCGAGCACCCGGTGGCCGACTTCGTCGCCCGGCACGGGGACGGCGTCGCCGTCCTCGCCCTCGGCTGCACCGACCCGCGCGCCGCGCTGGAGCGTGCCGAGCGGCACGGCGCCCGGGTGCTGGACCGCGCCGGCGCACTGATCGCCGGCTTCGGCGACACCGCGCTGCGCTTCGTCCCGCTGCCGACCGCCGAGCCCACCCCGGAGCCCCGCCTGCTGGACGAGCTCGACCACGTCGCGATCTGCCTCCCGGCCGGCCGACTCGCCGAATCCGTACGGTTCTGCGAGGCCGCGCTGGGCTTCCACACGATCTTCGAGGAGTACATCGAGGTCGGCAAGCAGGCCATGGACTCCAAGGTGGTGCAGAGCCCCTCCGGCGCGGTCACCTTCACCCTGATCGAGCCCGACACCAGCCGCCGCCCCGGCCAGATCGACGACTTCCTCGCCGCCCACGGCGGCGCCGGCGTGCAGCACCTCGCCTTCAGCACCCGCGACATCACCACCGCCGTCCGGACCATCCGCTCGCGCGGCGTGGAGTTCCTGACCACGCCGGGCGCCTACTTCGACGTCCTGGCCGAGCGCTTCGGCGAGACGGTCATCCCGGTGAAGACCCTGCGTGACCTGCACGTCCTGGTCGACCAGGATCACGGCGGCCAGCTGTTCCAGATCTTCGCCCGCTCGACGCACCCCGCTGGCAGGAGCTGCCCTCCGGCGAGGACTCCACCCGGCACTTCGCCGACCGCGACCGCTCCGAGCTGGACGGCATCCTGGCCGCCAACGCCGCCCACAACGGGCAGCAGGTGACCAAGGTCCCGATGCTGATCCCGCGCGGCCACCTGTCCTTCCACCACTGCCGCACCTACCACGGCAGCGGCCCCAACCTGTCCGCCCACCCGCGCCGCGCCGTCTCGCTGCACCTGCAGGACGGCGCCAACGAGTACCGGCGGCACGACCGGGCGGACGTCGGCCCGGTGGTGTACAACCACGACGTGCTGGTGCGCCGCACCGCCGACGACCGGCCGGACTACGCCGACCCGCGGTTCTGCCCGGCGATCTGGCGGGGACGGCCGTGACGGCTCCCCCGAAGGCCGCAGCCAGGCCGGACACGCCCGCCCCGCTCGGCACGCCCACCCCGCTCGACACACCCGCCGAGCGCTACCGGATGCTGCGGCTGATCCGCGGCTTCGAGGAGCTGGCGCTCGGCCTGGTGAAGTCCGGTGCGATCCCCGGCGGCATCCACCCTTACATCGGGCAGGAGGCCGTCGCGGTCGGCGTCTGCTCGGCGCTGCGCCCGGCCGATCGGCTCACCAGCACCCACCGCGGCCACGGCCACGTGCTCGCCCGGGGCGCCGCGCCGCACCGGCTGCTCGCCGAACTCCTCGGCCGGGTCGGCGGGTTGAACGGCGGCCGGGGTGGCTCCATGCACGCCGCCGACCTCTCGCTGGGCATCCTCGGCGCCAACGGCATCGTCGGCGCCGGCGCCCCGATCGCGGTCGGCGCCGCCTGGGCGGCCCGGCGGGCCCGGGCCGCCCAGGAGCCGTCCAGCGACGGCGTCCCGGTGGCGGTGGCCTTCTTCGGCGACGGCGCGCTCAACCAGGGTGTCCTGCTGGAGTCGCTCAACCTCGCCGCGATGTGGCGCCTGCCGGTGCTGTTCGTCTGCGAGAACAACGGCTACGCCACCACCCTGCCCGCCGCCACCGCCGTCGCGGGCAGCGCCACCGGCCGGGCGGCCGCCTTCGGCATCCCCGCCGAGGAGGTGGACGGCATGGAGACCGAGGCGGTCCGCGCCGCCGCCCTGGGCGCCGTCGACCGGGCCCGCAGCGGCGGCGGCCCGGGCTTCCTGGAGTGCCGCACCTACCGCTACGAGGGCCACCACACCATGGAACGCCGGATGAAGCTGCGCTACCGCACCCCCGAGGAGGTCCAGGCCTGGCGCGAGCGCGACCCGCTCCCCCGGGCCGCCGCCCTCCTCGACCCCGCGGCGGTCGCCGAGCTGGACCGGTCGGTGGCCGAACAGCTCGCCGCCGCCGAGGAGTTCGCGCTCGCCTCCGAACACCCGGACCCGGCGGGCGCCTTGGACCACCTGTACGCCGACGGGCTGCGGCCCCGGGCGGGAGTGACACCGTGACCAGGCTCTCGTACACCAAGGCGCTCAACCGGGCGCTGGCCGACGAGCTCGCCACCGACCCCGAGGTCTGCGTCTTCGGCGAGGACATCGGCGCCGGCCTGGCCGGGCCCACGCTCGGCCTGCTGGACCGCTTCGGGTCCGGGCGGATCGTCGACACCCCGCTGTCCGAGCAGGCCTTCACCGCGATGGCGGTCGGCGCCGCGCTGGCCGGCCTACGCCCGGTGCTGGAGTTCCAGATCCCCTCGCTGCTGTTCCTGGTCTTCGAGCGAGCTCGGCGAGGGCTACACCAGCCACTTCGAGCTGTACCTGGAGGGCATGCGCCAGGCCGGCGCCGACGTCCGCCCGGTGCAGGAGTTCCTGGGCCTGCTGGGCACCGGCACCGCCGTGCCGGAGGCGCTGAAGGCGGCCGAGGCCCCGCAGGCCGCCGCCGACTTCACCGGCACCACCTGGTCGATCATCGAGAACGCCCCGGTGCACTGCCGGGCCGCCGCCTTCGCCTTCGGCCGCGAGGACCTGATCCCGGACATGTTCACCCGGGTGATCGCGATCGACGACCCGGACGGCGTGCTCACCGCCTTCAAGGACTACCTGGCCCGGCACATCGAGGTCGACGGCGAGCAGCACACCCCGATGGCGATGCAGATGCTGATCGACCTGTGCGGCGACGACCAGGCCAAGTGGGACTCCTGCGCCGAGACCGTCCGCACCGCCCTGCAGGCCCGTTCCAGGTTGTGGACGACGATCGAGGAGTCGTTCCGGTAGGACGCCGCGGGCGCTCCGGCGGGACGCCGCGGTCGCTCGGACCGGAGCCGCGGTCGCTCCGGCAGCGGTCAGACGACCTTCGCCGGCACGGCCGCCGACGCGGGCGGCTCGTCGGCCGCCGTCCGGTACCGGTGCAGCGCCGCCCGGCCCGCCGCCCCGCGGACCCGGGCGGCGAGCCTGGCCGGCAGCACCACCGTGCTCAGGTACCCCTCGCCGCGGAACCCCTCGACCGTCCAGCACACCCACGGCAGCGGATAGTTGGCGGCCGGGCTGAAGAACACCGGGCGGCGCCCCTGGAAGCTCACCCGGTAGGCGCCGAAGCGGCTCCAGTTGGAGAAGCTGAACCGGCGCGCCCGCGGATCGAAGCCCAGCGGTACGCACTCGCGCAGCCGCGAACGGCCGAGCGCGGCCAGGAAGCCCAGGTTGGACCGGAGGTTGAGGTGCGCGGTCGGGAACTCCTCTACCGCCGTCCGCAGCGCGCCCGCGAGCGCCGCCGGGCCGTCCTCGGGCCGGTGCGGTACGTGGACCTCGCTCAGCAGGTTGCCGACCAGGGCGGGTGAGAGGCCGAGCGGGCGGCGCACGTTGACCGGGACGGTCAGCATCCGCTCGGCGTCGTCGCCGTCCAACTCCCGCAGGGCGCCGAGGAGATGGGCGCAGAGCACATCGCCACAGGAGAGCCGGCGCCCGGTCGTCGCGCCGAACTCCTCGCACATCCGCGCCACTTCGGCATCGGTGAAGGCGATCTGGACCGTCCGGTTGGCGCGCGGCCCGGCCGCCACCTCGCGGGCCAGCAGCTCCGTCTCCTCCGCCGAGGGCACCCGGAAGCCGGGGCGCCCGCAGTCCTCGGCGGGGAGCGTCTCGTCCAGCAACGCGTCCTGGTCGCCGACGAGTTCGGCCTCCGGGAGCGGCTCTCCCTCGACCGCCGCCGACCAGATCCGCAGCAGCAGCATGAAGCTGTGCAGGTCGCCGATCGCGTGGTGCCAGGAGCAGCCGAGCACCGTCCCGCCGTCGGCGGTGCGGGTGATCCGGACGGTGAGCAGCGGGTCGCCGCCGGCGCGTGCGGCCGGGGCGTCCACCCGGTCGACCAGTTCGGAGCCGGCCGCCGTCACCCGGCCCATCGCCTCGGTGAGCGTGCCGTCCACGGTGTAGACGTCGAGCGGTACGCCGGAATCGTCGCAGACCGCCTCCAGGACGCCGTCGACGGTGCGCAGCCGTCCGGCGAAGACCGGCACCCGTTCCAGGGCGCGGGCCGGCCCGGCGGCGAGCCGGTCGTCGTCCAGCGGCCGCTCGAAGCAGAGCACGAGCGAGACGGCGAGGTCGGCGAGCATGGTGTCCATCAGGCCGCAGCGCAGCACCCGCCCGGTGGCGGTCCCGGCTCGGACGGTCCGGGACCGGCGCAACTGGGGCCAGAGGCTCATGGGTTCCGTTCCGAAGCACTCGATGACGCTCGGCGACGCCCGACGCTCGGCGACGCCCGACGCTCGGCGACGCCCGACGCTCGGCGGCGCGCGCGGGCACGCCGAACGATAGTGCCGCCCCGACACAGTGGTCCAGTCCAATCCCGCAATCCGGAAAGGCCCTTCGCGGCCTCCGGCGATAGAATTCGCAGCATGGGAGAGCGCCCCGGCGCAACCATCGCGCCACCCCTCGTCCTGGTCACCGACACCGACTCCCAGCTGATCGACCCGGCCCGGGCCTACCACGTCGGCCGCGACCCGACCAGCGAGATCGTGCTGGACGACCCCCGGGTCTCCTGGCACCACGCGATCCTGCGCGCCACCGACGGCCACTGGCTGCTGGAGGACGTCGGCAGCACCAACGGCACCTACGACCAGGGCCACCGGGTCAGCCGCGAGGACGTCGGCCCGGGCACCCGGCTGCGCTTCGGCGATCCGGCCGACGGCCCCTCCGCGACCTTCGCCGGCGTGCCCGCCCCCGGGCCGCACGAGCGCCCGTCCCTGGTCGCCCCGCAGAGCTCCGGCACCTTCCGCAGTCCGAGCGCCGTCCTCCAGCTGCCCGGGCACACGGTGCGAATCGGCCGCTCGGACGACAACGACCTGGTACTGGACGACCTGGTGGTCTCCCGTCACCACGCCGAGCTGCGCGAACTGCCCGACGGCGGCCACGAGATCGTCGACCTGGGCAGCCACAACGGCACCTACCTCAACGGCCGCCCGGTCCAGCGGGCCCCGGTCGGCCCGGCCGACATCGTCGGCATCGGTCACTCCGCGCTCTGCCTCTCCGACGGCCACCTGGTCGAGTACACCGACACCGGCGAGATCTCCCTGGACGTCCAGCAACTGGTGGTCCGGGTCGGCCGCGACCGGCGGGTGCTGCTGGACGGCGTCGGCTTCCCGCTCGCCCAGAAGGCCCTGCTCGCGGTGGCCGGCCCGAGCGGCGCGGGCAAGTCCACCCTGCTCAACGCGCTCACCGGGCTGCGCCCCGCCGACGAGGGCACGGTGCTGTACGACGGACGCGACCTGTACCGCGACTACGCCGAGCTGCGCAGCCGGATCGGCCTGGTGCCGCAGGACGACATCCTGCACACCCAGCTCACCGTCCGCCGCGCGCTGTCCTACGCGGCCGAGCTGCGCTTCCCCGGTGACACGGCCCCGCACGAGCGGGAGGCCCGGGTCCTGGAGGTGATCCACGAACTGGGCCTGGACAACCGGGCCGACCAGGTGATCGCCAGCCTCTCCGGCGGCCAGCGCAAGCGGGTCAGCGTCGCCCTGGAGCTGCTCACCAAGCCGTCCCTGCTCTTCCTCGACGAGCCGACGTCCGGTCTGGACCCGGGCATGGAGCGCTCGGTGATGCACATGCTGCGCGGGCTGGCCGACGACGGCCGCACGGTGGTCGTGGTGACGCACAGTGTGCTCAGCCTGAACGTCTGCGACCGTCTGCTGGTGCTGGCCCCGGGCGGTCGGACGGCGTACTACGGGCCGCCCGGCGAGGCGCTCGGCTACTTCGGCTACGAGGAGTGGCCGGAGGCCTTCGAGGCCTTCGAGAACGAGGACCACGCCGCTTGGCAGACCCGCTTCCGCGCCTCCCCGCAGTACCGGCGGTACGTGGCGGCCGAGGCCGTCCCGTCGGTGCCCCTGCCCGCTCTGACACCCGCACCGGAGCGGGCACCGGCGATCGGCCGGGAGAAGCCACAGGGCTGGTTCTCCCAGCTGGGCACCCTGGTGCGCCGGTACGCCGCCGTGCTGGCCGCCGACCGACTGTTCCTCACCATCATGGTGGTGCTGCCGTTCGTCATCGGTCTGATGTGCCGGGCGATGGCCGGCTCCCGCCTCACCCCCGTCAACGCCGTCAACTGCCTGCTCACCCTCTGCATCGGCGGCCTGCTGACCGGCTCCGCCAACTCGGTGCGCGAACTGGTCAAGGAACGCGCGATCTACCAGCGGGAACGGGTGGTCGGGCTGTCCAGATCGGCCTACCTGGTCTCCAAGGTGGTGATCCTCGGTATCGTCACGGTCGGTCAGGCCGCGGTGCTCACCGTGGTCGGCCTGGCCGGAGTGGACCTCTCCTCGGCGGTGCCGACCGGCATCGTGATGCCCCAGCTCCCCGAACTGATCATCGCCGTCGCGCTGCTCGCGTTCTCCGCGATGATGCTCGGCCTGGTGGTCTCCGCGCTCGTGGACAAGGAGGAGGCCACCATGCCGCTGCTGGTGCTCCTCTCCGTCGTCCAGATCGTCTTCAGCGGCCTGATGCTCAAGCTCTACGGCGTCCCCGGGCTGCAGCAGTTCGCCTGGCTGATCCCGTCCCGCTGGGGCATGTCCGCGATGGCCCGCACGGTGGAACTGCACACGCTCTTCCCGAACGAGATCACCGAGGACCCGATGTTCCGCCACGAACGGTCCGGATGGGAGCTGAGCATGATCATGCTGCCGCTGCTCTCGGCCGCGTACGGGCTGGTGGTGCTGGGCCTGCTGCGGCGCCACGAGCCCGCGATCATGCGCAAGTAGTACCCGGATCGCGCACGCCGCACGGCGATCGCCTACGTAGCATCCGATCGCACACGCAGCACCCCGAGCCCGCACGTCGCACACCCCGCTCAGGCGGGGAGCACCGTGGTCGCGCGAGGGTCCCGGTGATCATGCCTCGGTCGCGACGCCGGGTCGGTCCGGGCCGTCGCCGGTAGAGTGGGAACAGCCCTGTGGTGCGAGTCGTGCCGCGCGCGGCGGGGGTCGCGCGGCGGAGGAAATGTAGCCGCCCATGGACGAGTTCACGTTCCACCCCACCCACGTCGCCCCGCCGGGCGGGATGGCCTCCTGGACGGCCCCGGACCCGGCACGGCCCACCGCCCGGCTCGACCCGCTGCTCCCCGTGCACCTGCTCGGCCACCAGGGCGACTGGGCCCAGGTCCTCTGCTCCAACGGCTGGACCACCTGGGTCGACGGCCGTCTGCTGGTCGCCCTCCCACAGCCGCCGCCCGCCGCCGGGGGCCCGCCCGCCCGGACCGCCGACCCGCGCCCGGCGCTCGCCGAGGCCGAGAGCGCGCTGGCCCGCTACCGCGCCCTGCTGGAGGACCTCGCGGCGGGCACCCTCGACCTGGAGGCCTTCCGGGAGCACACGCGCGGCCTGCGGGTGGGTCTGGTGGTGGACGGCGAGGCGCTCTGGGTGTTCGATCCGGTGCACGACCGCTGGTGCTACTGCGACGGGCTGCAGCTCCAGACGTACGCGGCCGCCGACCGGCCCCCGCCGCGCTCGGCGCCGAAGCCCGCCTCGACACCGACGCCGACGCCGACGCCCACTCCCGGGGCCTCGCCGTCGCCCGCGCACAACCCGTACGCCCCGACCCAGGCCGGCGAGCCGTGACCTCGGCCGGACAGCCGTCCGCCCCCAGCCTGCCCGCCGGCCTGGTCGGGCGGAAGGTCGCGGGCTACCGGCTGGAGAGCGAGATCGGGCGCGGCGGCATGGCCGTGGTCTACCGGGCCAAGGACCTGCGGCTCGGCCGGACCGTCGCGGTCAAGCTGCTGGCCCCCGAACTGGCCCGCAACGAGGTGTTCCGGCAGCGCTTCATGCACGAGTCCGAGGCCGCCGCCGCGATCGACCACCCGCACATCATCCCGGTGTTCGAGGCGGGTGAGCAGGACGGCATCCTGTTCATCGCGATGCGCTACGTCGAGGGCGGCGACCTGCGGGCCCTGCTCAACCGCAGCGGCCCCTTCCCGGTCGAGCGGACCACCCGGCTGGCCCTGCAGATCGCCTCCGCGCTGGACGCCGCGCACGACCACGACCTGGTGCACCGGGACGTCAAGCCGGGCAACGTGCTGGTCGCCGCCGGAACGGACAGCGAGCACCCCGAGCACCTGTACCTGGCGGACTTCGGGCTCACCAAGAAGTCCCTCTCGCTCAGCGGGCTGACCAGCGTCGGCCAGATCGTCGGCACGCTCGACTACGCGGCGCCCGAACAGATCTCCGGACGGCCGCTGGACGGGCGCTGCGACCAGTACAGCCTCGGCTGCGTGATCTTCGAGATGCTCACGGGCGCCCCGCCGTTCCGCCGGGAGAGCGACCTCGCGCTGCTCTGGGCCCACCTCAACGACCCGCCGCCCGCGCTGGACGAGCACCGGCCCGACCTGCCCGCCGCCCTGGCGGCGGTGGTCGCCCGGTCGCTCGCCAAGACGCCCGAGGAGCGGTACGCGAGCTGCCTGCAGTTCGTCGCCGAGCTGCGCGCGGCGACCACCGCCGCCGGCGCTCCCGCCCCGGGCCGGTGGGGCGGGGCGGGGCCGCCCACCCAGGTCGTCCCGGCGGTCTCCGCGGGCGGGCCCCACGCGGTACCGGAGCCGCCCGTCTGGGCCGCGCCGGTCGTCCACCCGCCGTCCGCACCCCTGTCACCGTCCGCACCCCTGTCACCGTTCGCGCCAGGAGGGAGCCGCCCGCCATGAACGCCGTGAGCCAGGTCTTCGCCATGATCGCCGCCGCGATCCACCTCGTCGTGTGGCCACTGGAAAGCTTCCTGTACGGACACCCCCGGGTGCGCTACCTGCTCACCGGCAACACGGCGGACGCCCCGGAGGTCCGGCTCTGGCGCTTCAACGTGGGCTTCTACAACCTGTTCCTGGCACTCGGCCTGGTCACGGGCCTGGTCCTGCTGCACACCGGGCACAGCAGCTCGGGCCGGCCGGTGATCCTCTACATCGCCGCGTTCATGGTCGCGGGCGGCATCACCCTCGCCGTCTCGGAGCCCAGGCTGTGGCGCGGCGCGCTCGGCCAGGCGGTCCCGGCGGCGGTGATTCTTCTCGCCGAGGCCTTTTGACCGACAGTCATCTGTTCGACTGCCCCCGACGGGAATACAATCCGCCTACCCCGCGACGGTCGCGGCGGCGTCAAGGGGGTGGCAGGGTGGCGCGGTCCTCGATCGGTGACCGGTACGTCGTGAGCATCGGCTGCAGAGCGGGCGTGGAACACGGGCTCACCACGACGACGGTCAAGTGGAGCATCTCCCACCTGCCGCCCGGCGGCTCACCCCGGCCGGCGAGCGGCGACCAGGAGATCGCCCTCATCTGCCCGCGCTGCACCCTGGCGTTCGCGGTCCGGGTGGAGAGCGCCACCCGGGCGCGGGCCAAGCAGCTGCTGCACCGGAGCCTGGGCTGGCTGCTGCTGCTCTCGCTCCTGGTCACCGTCCCGATGCTGATCCACCTGGGCGGCCAGACCGTCGAGGAGGGCGACCAGCAAAGCACCGACAACATCGGCATGCTCGTCGCCCTGGCCGCCGTGGGCGTGATCGTCGGCCCGTCGCTGCTGGTCAGCGCGAAGATGCACAGCGGCGTCAAGAAGCTCCGGCTCGTCCGGGACGACGGCACCAAGACCGCCCTGGTCCAGGGCCACCGGCTGTTCTGAGCTTCCGAGCCCCCCCGGCCGCGCCGCCCGTCACCCCTCTTCGCCCGCGTCTGCCGACACCTCGCCCCGGTGCCGCACCCGGGTGGCGAGCAGTGCGCCGAGCGTGCCGGTGAGCAGGCCCCAGCCCGCCGCGAGCGGAACGGCCATCCAGAGCACCGGACGCAGCGTGAGGCTGCCCCCGGCGAGGCCGGCCAACGGGTTCGAGCCGCCGAGGACGGAGCCGAGCAGGTCACCGAGGCCGCCCTGACCGAGACCGACACCGAGGACGGACAGCCCGTAGGCGGCGTCCATCCGGGTCCACAGGCCCACCAGCAGCACGGTGACGGCGGTGGCCAGCGCGAACCGTACGGCGTGCTGCCAGAGCCGGACGGTACGGGGCGAGCGGCGGGCCGCCAGGAAGGCGGCCGCGAGCAGCAGGACGGCGGCCAGCGGCATCAGCAGCCAGGCGCGCGCGTCCTGGTCGGCCAGGGTGCCGAGGTCGACCGTCGCCGACTGCCCGTGCGGCGCGCGCAGCACGTCGGCGAGCGGCTTGGGCACGGGCAGGCCCAGCGCGCCGACCAACCGGCCCTGCCACTCGGCGCCGAGCCCGACACCGAAGGCCAGCCAGACCAGGTCGGGCAGCGCGAGCAGCACCACGGCCAGGGTCTGCCGGGCGTTGCCGTGCACGATCGCGGTCAACACCCCGGCCACCGCGCCGAGCGCCAGGTACGCCAGCAGCACCAGCCAGAGCGCGAACGCGGCTGGTCGGACCGCGAGTTGGTAGCGCACCAGGGCGGGCGGCAGCGGCGCCCGCCGGGACACCGCGAAGGTCGCCGCGAGCACCAGCAGCAGCCAGGCCAGGCCGATGCCGACGGTGCTCGGGCCGTCCGCGTGGAAGCCCACCTCCGGGGTCAGCCCGAGTGCGCCACCGATCGACTGCACGAGGTCGCCGCCGAGCGGGACGACGAAGCTGTGCCGGGCGCCGAGGGTCAGCAGGACGAGCGCGAGCACCCAGACCACGACCGTCCGGGCGATCCGGCCGAGCAGTTCGCCCCCGCCGGCCACCGCGCGGAAGCGCAGCTGACGCAGGAACACCTCGGCCATCGCGACCGCGCCGACCAGCGAGACGGTCAGCGGCATCGCGCTGATCCCGGCGTCCAGGGCGGCGAAGTTGCCCGCACCGCCGTCGAGTTGGACGGATCCGCCGACGGCGAGCGCCAGCGTCGCGGCGAGCACCGAGGGGAAGCCGCCGTCCGGGAGGTCGTCGGCACCGGCCAGCCAGAGGCCCAACGCGGCCACCGCCGCCATCGCGGCCACCCCGGCCAGCACGACGGCGAGCGCGTCCAGCCAGCCGCGGACGGCGCCGGGCGGGCCCACGGCCCGGGTCGTGGGCTGCTGCATGCCGCCTCCTGGTCGCTCGATGGGGCCCGCCCGCTCTCCGGGCCCGGCCGGTTTCCAGGGTGGCCGACGGGCGCTGCGCACGCTCGGCGACGGCCGGGGCACCTGCTGTTGCGGCGGACGGGGCACCGGGGGAGAAAGGAACCAATGGCAGGAGCTTCCTGTGCCGGCCGTGATCGCCGGCCGCCTGCGAAACGGAGCCTCGATGACCCCCCAACCGCCTCCGTCCGGCCCGCCGAGCGAGCCGCCGTACGGCCCTCCCTCCGGTCCCCCGTCCGGCCCGTTGGCCGGTCGGCCGTCCGGTGGGGGAACGGCCGGACCGCCGTCCGTCCCCCCGCCGCCCTCGGGCCCGCCCGGGGCCTCCGGGCCGCCCTCCGACGGTCGCGGCGGATCCAGTGGATCCGGCGGCAGGCCGCGCACGCCGTGGTGGCGCTCCGGCAAGGGGCTGGCCCTGGCGGCGGGCACCCTGGTGGTGGCCGTCGTGGCCACCGTGCTGATCGTCAACAACCAGGGCAGTCACACCGAGGCCGTCCCGGCCGCGAACGAGGTCGCGCTGCAGGCGCCGGCCGACCCCGGGCCGGACCCGTTCACCCCATCGGTGGAAACCCAGGGCATGACCGCCTCCGCTCCCGCCACCTCGGCGGCGGCGCAGCAGCCGGGCGGCGCGACCTCCCACCCGGGCGGCGCGACCTCCCACCCGGGCGGCGCAACGTCCAAGAGCAGCTCACCGGCCGCCCTCCACAGCATCGAAGGCAGCTCCGCCGGGCTGTACGCCGGGACGATGGGCAAGTCCAGCTGCGACACCGAGCGCCTGATCGGCATGGTGTCGGCCGGGGACACCGGCCGCGCCTGGGCCTCCGCCGTGGGCATCGCGCAGGCCGACATCCCCGGCTACCTGCGCTCGCTGACCCCGACGTACCTGCGGGTGGACGCCCGGGTGACCAACCACAACTACAAGAGCGGCGCCGTGGTCGAGTACCAGTCCGCGCTGCAGGCGGGCACCGCCGTCCTGGTGGACTCCCAGGGCGTGCCCCGGGTGCGCTGCGCCTGCGGCAACCCGCTGAAGCCGCCGAAACTGGTGAGCAACGCCAAGTACACCGGGAAGGCCTGGGCCGGCTTCCAGCCGACCACGCTGATCGTGGTGGTGCCGGCGCCGCAGCCGGTGACCGAGATCATCCTGGTGAACGTCGAGACCGGCGGCTGGTTCTCCCGGCTGACCGGGCGGATCGAGATCGTGGACAAGCCCGTCGAGCCGCCGAAGGGCCCGCTGGTGCCGGGCGTCCCGCCGCCGGGGCCGTGGACGCCGTCCACGCCGTCGGGCACGGCGACCACGTCGACCAACGGGGCCACGACGTCCGGTCCGACGACCTCGGGCTCGACCACCTCCGGTTCGACGACGTCAGGCTCCACGACGTCCGGTTCGACCACCTCCGGTTCCACCACGTCGGGTTCCACGACCTCGGGCTCGACCACTTCGTCGGGCGGGCCGTCGTCCTCCTCGGCGACCTCCTCCACCTCCTCCGGTACTCCGTCCGAGACGAAGGCGACGTCGAGCACCTCGTCCTCGACCACCACCGGCACGACGACGAGCGCCGGCAGCACCACGAGCACCAGTAAGCCGACCGTCACCAGCACCTCGGCCGCGAGCACCACCACCGTCCCGAAGACGCCGGCCGCGACCTGCGCGACCACGCCGTCGTCGACCCTGCCACCCTGCCCGAGCACGCTGACCGCCACGCCGAGCTGACCCGGCGTCCGACCTCGTCCCGCTGCCACCGCCCGCACCCCCGGCCGGTGGCAGCGGCACGCCCCAGGGGCGCAGCACCGTCGGCGCTCTGGCCGATGCCTTACGTACCCATGCCGATCCCCTTGTGTTCCCCGACGCCTTCGTGTTCGTGTGCGACGGATACTTGCACACGCCACTGACAGTCACGCCACCGGCAGTCCACCGAGCGGACGGATATTCGCTGGTCAGCGGGGGTACCGGTGGGGCAGAGTGCCCCCATGACCACCACTCAGGGACTGGACGCCGACGGGTTCATCGCACGGGAGGGCTCACTCACCCGTGTGCCGGCGGAGTTCACGCCGGTAGTGGACGCCGCCCGTGAGCGGATCGCCGGTGCCTTCGGCCCCGCCCGGCTGCACAGTGCCTACCTCTACGGCAGCATCCCGCACGGCACCGCGGTCCCCGGGGTCTCCGACCTGGACCTGCTCGTGGCCCTGCGCCACGAGCCCACGGCGGCGGACCGGGCGGAAGCGGACGCCCTCGAGGCCGCGCTCGACGCCGAGTTCGCGCAGGTCGACGGGGTCGGTGTGCTGCTCTTCAGCATCGGCACGCTGCTCAGCGAGCTCGAACTCCACGACCTGGGCTGGTTCGTGGCCTGCCTCTGCACCCCGCTGCTCGGCGAGGACCTCGCCGCCCGGCTCCCCCGCTACCGCCCCACCTCCCTGCTCGCCCGGGAGACCAACGGCGACCTGGCCCTGGCCCTCCCGGGCTGGCGCGCACGCGCGGCCGCCGCCACCAGTGACGCCGACCTGCGCGCCCTCAGCCGCGCGGTCACCCGCCGCATCGTCCGCACCGGCTTCACCCTGGTCATGCCCCGCTGGGGCGGCTGGACCAGCGACCTCATCGCCTCCGCCAAGGCCTTCGCCGACCACTACCCCGAGCGTGCCGCCCAGATGCACCTGGCCGCCGCCACCGCCCGCACGCCCGCCACGGATCGGACCGTCCTCGCCCTGCTCATCGACGACCTGGGCCCGTGGCTCGCCGCGGAGTACGCCGCCGTCCACGGCGAGAAGGCCCCGCGCCCCTGAGCAGCCGAGGTCCTCGACCGGCGTCCCTTCGGGACGCGCGCCTCAGTCCACGCAGGGGATCCCGCCCGCCTTCACCGCGGGTCCCTGCATGGGCAGGCCCGCCGCCGGGTCGGCGGACGGGTCCCCCGATGCGGCGGTGCCGGAGGGCGCGGCGGTGGGGGTCGGGGTGCGGGTGGCGGCGAGGGTGAGCAGGACGTGGCCCGGTGGAACGGCGCCGGAGGGCGCGGCGGTGACGCCGTAGCGGCCGGCGAGCTGCTGGGCGTCGGCCTTGGCTCCGGTGCCGTAGGCCACGGTGGTCATCCGGGTCCTGGCGGGGGCGTCGCCGATCTTCCCCGTCTGGTAACCGAGTTCGGCCAGCGCCTTGGACTCGGTGGAGGCCGCGCCGGCGCCGGCCGCCGCGTTGATGTCGACCACCGCCTTGGCCGGCCCGCTCGGGGAGGCCGGGGCGGAGCCGGCGGAGGCCAGGGGTGAAGCGGCCGTATCGCCCGCCGTGTCGCCGGGGGCCGGGGCCGGAGCGGCCGGCGCCGTCTCGTGGCTGAACAGCTGTCGGACGATCTTCTTGATCAGGTCCGGGTTGACGGTGTTGACCTCCTGTCCGCCGACCGTCTTGAACCCCGAGATCGGCAGGGTGTTGAACTCGACGTTGCCGCCCGTCAGGTTGGGCGCCTGCTGGGCGAAGTCGAGGATGTTCCACTCGTTGTCGATGACGACGTCCTTCTTCACCACCCCGAACAGCTTCTGCATCTGCCCGAAGTCGTTCAGGATCCCCTGCTGTTTGAGCTTGTACTCGACGGAGGAGATGAACGCCTGCTGCCGGTGGGTGCGGTCGAGGTCGCCGTTGGTCAGGTGATGGCGCTGGCGGACGAAGGAGAGCGCCTGGGCGGCGTCGAGGGAGCTGATCCCGGCCGGGAGCTTGAGGCCGGTGCCGCCGCCCTCGTGGGTGGCGGTCCGGGCGGTGATCGGATCGTCCACGGGGTGGTTGAGGCAGACCTGGATCGGCTCGACCGCCTTGGCGATGTCGTAGAAACCGATCAGGTTCACCTCCGCGAAGTGGTCGATCGGAACGTCCAGGAAGCTCTGCACGGTCTGGATGGTGGCCGAGCGGCCGGCCTCCCGGCTCTGCCGCTCCAGCTCCGCCTTGGAGAGCCCCTTGCCGCCCAGCTTCAGCTCGGCGGCGTCCTTGGCGATGCCGTACGCCTCCTTGATCTTGTGCATCTTGCCGTCGGCGCCGACGGTCTGCACGTAGTCGTCGCGCGGGACGGACAGCGCGGTGACCTTGCCGCCGTTGGCCGGGATGTGCAGCACGATCAGCGCGTTGGTGTTGTAGCCGCCGATCTCGCTGGATCCGGCGTGCAGTTCGTCCTCGACGAACTGCTTGGGCAGGTCGTTGCCGTCCATGTCCTTGCGGCTGTCCAGGCCGATCAGCAGCAGGTTGACGGACTTGTCGAGGTGCGGCGGGGCGTTCTTCTTGGCCTCGCTCAGCGCGGTGGACTTGATCATGCCGTCGTCCAGGCTTCGGTACTCGTACCAGGTGAAGCCGCTGGCCCCGAGCACGGCGACGGAGACGGTGCAGGCCAGCGTGCGCCCGGCGACGGTCAGCGGGGCGGCGCCGCGCCGCGGGGCGCGGCCGCGCGGACTGCCGGTACCGCCGGTACGACCGGCGGTGCCGCTGCCGCTGCCGTCGGTACGGCTCCGGCTCCGGCTCCGGCTCCGGTTGCGCTCAGCCACGGCGGCTCCCTCCGGTCGGGACGCCCGAACTGTCGGGTCGTCGGCGGTCGGCCACCGCCCGGCGGCGGTCGGCAACGGCCCGGCCGACGACCACCGCCAGCGCCACGCCCACCGCAGCGGCCATCACCGGGAACGCCCCGACCACCCAGCGCAGCGCGCCGGTGCCGAGGTTCTTGCCCTGGTACCTGGCGGGATGCGCCACGTACTCCACGCCCGACGCGGCGAGCAGCACCACGATCGGAGCCGCCGTCACCACCCACCACCGGCCCGGCCGGCTGCACAGCGCCGCCGCGATGCCCGGTCCGAGCACCGAGCCCACCGCGAACAGGAGTCCGACGCCGGGCCCGCCCAACTCGTCCGCCACACCGCCCAGCACGGGCAGTCCGACCGCCGAGAGCGCGGCCACCAGCCCGCCGCGCCACCGCGCCTGCTGCCGACGGCGCGCCACTCCCGCCCGTTGCGCCCGCGCCGACCGCTCCGCGCCGGCGCCCCCGGCGTCCGCCGCGCCCCCCTCCCCGACCGCGCCCCCGGCCGGGTGGGAGCGCTGGGCGGGGAAAGCACGGTCCTCGGTGCGCGGTCCCGCGTCCTGGTACGGCGTTCTCGCCCGCTGGCCGGCCATGCGCACTTCCCTCGATCGTTGCGGCTGCGGCGGCGCGGTCGCACCGGCGCGGATGCCGGGACGCCTTCGGTCCTGGCGGCGGCCCCGCCCTCTACATCTCTGTAGAAGTCGGGCTGGAGCATACAAACCCGTGTCACCGAAAGTCACCCGCTGCCGACCGACAGCAGGCGAACCGTTCGGTGGGCCGTCGTTAGGATGGCCATGATCCCCGCCACGTCGGCACATCATCAGGAACGCATCGGAGGAGCAGAGCGTCACCATGTTTGAGAGTCTGAAGGACCTCGCGGACAAGGCCACCGACCTCGCCCGCGAGCACGGCGACGTGATCGGACAGGGCCTGGACAAGGTCGGCGACGCGATCGACGATCGCACGGACGGCAAGTACAGCGGGCAGATCGACACCGGCGTCGAGAAGGCGAAGGACCTCCTCCGCAACCTCGACGGCGACCGGAAGCCCGCCGAGTAACCTGCCGCCGGACACGATCGACCGTACGGCGGTCGAACGAGCGCACGGACGAACGGGGAGGGCCGGCAGCGGTGAGCGAGGAACAGAAGGGGCCGGGCTGGGGACGCCGGCTGGTGATCGGCGTCGTGGTCGTGGCCGTACTGGGCCTCATCCGCGGCAACGGCCACGACGGCGCGACCTCCGCCGACCCCGCCCCGTCCGCCACCGCGTCGGCCCACTCGTCCGGGGCCCCGTCGTCCGGCGCCACACCGTCGGCCGGCCCCTCGGCCACGCCGTCGAAGCCCTCCGCCGGGTACGACCCCGCCGACTACGCGGCGCCGGTCCGCCAGTACGCCGCCGAGGCCGGGGTCAACCCGCAGCTGCTGATGGCGATCCTCTACAACGAGTCGTACAAGCCGCACGACCCCGAGCTGGAACGGGCCTGGCAGCGCAGCAAACCGGACGCCTCCTTCGGCATCGCCAACATGCACCGCGCCGCGTTCGACGACACCAAGCCGGGCCGCCCGTTCGCCTCCCGCCAGTGGGAGGAGCTCCCGGACGACCGCAACCTCGCCGTCCAGGCGGCCGCGTGGCACCTGCACGACCTCGCCGCGCAGCTCCCGGCCCACCCGAGCGTGTCGCTGAGCCGCGACGAACTCGTCGCCCTCGGCTACAACGCGGGCGCGGGCAACATGCTGGCCTTCGCCCGGGGCGTCAAGATCGGTTCCCAGGCGCAGTCCTACCTGGACCGGCTGCGCGACAACTGGACGAAGTCCGGCGAGGCCGTGAAGTGAGACCGTGACACGAGGCCGTGACGTGGCCGTGAGGAAGGCCTGCCCGCGAACCGCCGTCGCCGGGCGCCGGCCGGGCGGACTGACGGGCGGCCGGAGGGACTGACCAGCAGTCGGAGGCAGGCCCCGAACTCCCGACGGATCAGACGCCCAGGCGGGCAGCCCACTTGGCGCGCCAGGCGAGCGCGTCGGTGACCCCCTCCGCGATGCCGCGCCGGGGCTGCCAGTCCAGCAGCTCGCGGGCGGTGTCGACGGCGGCGTAGCAGCCGATCACGTCGCCGGGGCGCGGGTCCGCCTCCCGGACGTCGAGCCGGGCGCCGACGGCCTGTTCGAAGGCGGCGATCAACTCGCGGACGGTGGTGCCGTCGCCCGTCCCGACGTTGATCACGCGGTAGCGGTCCGCCGCGCCCGGGGCGATCACCTCGTCGAAGCGGAGCAGCGCCGCGACGTGTGCCTCGGCGAGGTCCTGGACGTGGACGTAGTCGCGGATGCCGGAGCCGTCGCGGGTCTCCCACTCGACGCCGGTCACGGTGAACGGCGCGCCGGTGGTGTGCGCCTCGATCAGCTTGCCGAGGGCGTGGGTCGGGTTGAGGTCCTGCAGTCCGGTGCGCAGCTGCGGGTCGGCGCCGATCGGGTTGAAGTAGCGCAGGGTGATGACGCGCTGCCGCTCGGCCCCCTCGCCCCGGGTCCAGTCCTGGAGCACCTGCTCCATCATCTGCTTGGTGCGCGCGTACGGGCTGTTGGCGTCGACCGGGCTGCTCTCGTCGACCCGGGCGTCGGGGGTGGACGCGTAGATGGAGGCGGAGCTGCTGAAGACGATGCGGGTGCAGCCGTGTCGCTGGAGGGAGTCCAGGAGTTCGACCGTCTTGGCGACGTTCTCCCGGTAGTAGTACAGCGGTTTGGCCACCGACTCCGGTACGACGATCTTCGCGGCGCAGTGCACGGTGGCGTCGATGTCAGGGTGCTCGGCGAAGATCCGGTCGAGCACGGCGGCGTCGGCGATGTCGCCCTGGTAGAAGATCCGGTCCTCGACGAACTCGGCCCGGCCCTTCGACAGGTCGTCCAGCACGACCGGGGTGATCCCCCGGTCGAGCAGGGCTGACGCCACCGTGCTGCCGATGAACCCCGCTCCGCCGGTGATCAGGACCTTCTTCATCCGCGAATGCTCCCTTGCGATCGGCCGGGCACCCGGCGGCACCCGATGATCGGAGAGGACGCCGGTTCGTGCCCTGCCGGTTCCCGAGTCGGCAGTACCGGCAGCTCAGGGGCGGTGAGGCGGGCTCGGCGGCTCGGGTACTGCGGCTCAGGGGGTGGTGGCCACCGGACCCGGCCGCTCAGGCCCGGCGACGACGGAGCCAGAGGCCGGCGACGGTCAGCAGGACGGCTGCGGCGGCGGTGCCGATGGCGGCCCAGGTGGTGCTGTCGGTGGTGGTCTCGTCGGCGGGTGCGGCGGTGGTCTCGCGGACGGGCCCGGCGGTGGCCGCCTGCGCGGGGGCGGGGGCGGGTGCGGACGCCGTCCCTGCGGTGGCCTCGGCCGACGGCGGTGAGGCCGCCGTGCCCGCGGGCACCGGGTCGTTGATGACGGCGGCCTCGACGTCGAGCTCGCGCTGGGCGTGGCCCAGCGAGGGGAAGGCGCAGTCGACGGTCACCTGCCAGTGCCCGGCGGGGAGGATCTCCCGGGTGGTGTACGTCCCCGGGTGGCCGGGGACGGTGATCAGGCGCCAGGGGCCGACCGCGCGGCCGTCCGCGGCGGTGGCGGAGAGCGTGCCGGCGAACTCCTCGGTGACCGGATCGTGGTCGTTCTCCCAGGTGGCGACGGTGCTGACGTGGCCGTTCTGCTGGCCGGTGACGTCGAGGTGGACGCTGTCGCCGTGGGCGGCCGCGGGCGCGGCAGCGGGCAGGACGGCCGCCGCGACGAGGGCGGCGGCGGCGAGGATCGGGCGGGCAGCGAGGCTCGGGCGGGTTCGCATGACGGGCATTCCTCGTGGCGGTGTGGGGGACGGGCGCGGGAAGCGGGTGCGCCGGGGGGGGGGGGGGGCCCGGGGGGGGGGCCCCCCCCCCCCCCGCGGCCCCCCCCCCCGGGGGCGGCGCCCC